>CAZGPS010000050.1:0-15626 GCA_964527675.1 uncultured Brevundimonas sp.
TTCGCCTAGGCGCGCGGAGTCGTGCGGACCGACGGCATGGTCGAGGACGTGGTGACGCGTCCGGACGGCTTCGTCGAGCGATTACAGTTGAAGGCCGGACGCTCGGTCGAAGCGGACTTCTTCATCGACTGTTCCGGCTTCCGCGCCCTGTTGATCGGCAAGGCGCTGGGGGTCGAGCACGAGGACTGGTCGCACTGGCTCCTGGGTGACCGCGCCATTGCGGTCCAGACGGAGAACGTCGGCCCGCCCGCGCCCTATACCTTGGCCCACGCGCAGGATTTCGGCTGGCGCTGGCGCATCCCGCTGCAGCACCGGACCGGCAACGGTCATGTCTTCTGCAGCCGGTATCTGAGCGACGACGAGGCGACGGCGGTGCTGATGCGCCAGGTCGAGGGCGAGCCGGTGGTTTCGCCGATGGTCGTGCCGTTCAGGACCGGCGTGCGTAAACAGATCTGGAGCCGGAACGTCCTGTCGCTCGGCCTGGCCGGGGGCTTTATCGAGCCGCTGGAATCGACCGCGATCCATCTGATCTATCGCGGCATGGATTTCTTCTTCCGCTATCTGCCCGACGCCGACTGCGACCAGAACCTCATCGACGAATACAATCGGCGGATGACCGCGGACTATGAGGAAATCCGCGACTTCGTCATCCTCCACTATTGCACCACCCGGCGGGACGACACGGCCTTCTGGCGCGAGTGCCGAACCATGGAGCTGCCGGCGTCGCTGCAGCGCAAGATCGACCTGTTCAAGGTCAACGGCTCGCTCGCCGAAGGACTCGATGAACTGTTTCGCGACGTCAACTGGCAGTCGATCCTGGACGGCATGGGCGTGGCGCCCCGCAGCTGGCATCCGGCTGTGGACCGGATCCCGTTCGCTCGCCTGCCCGGCGAGCTGGAGGCTGCGCGCGAAGGGCTGGCCCGACTGGTCTCACGACTGCCCACCCACGCGGAATTCATCGCCGCCCACTGCCCCGCGCCCACGCCGGAACCTGCGGCGCATCCGGCGTGAATCCCGCAGCTTGCGGGCATACGGCAGAGCCTGACACAATGCCGGACACCGTAAGGGTTGGGGGCTGAAACGTTGCGTCGCGCCGCTGTCACCATCAAGCATGTGGCCGCCGAGGCGGGCGTGTCGTTACAGACCGTCTCGCGCGTCATCAACAACGCCCCGAACGTGCGGCCGCAGGTCCAGGAACGGGTCCATGCGGCGGTGGCCAGGCTCGGCGATGTCCCCAGCATCGCCGCGCGGCGCATGGGCGGCTCGCGCTCCTATCTGCTGATGGCCCTGAACGACCGTGACCGGACCATCGACGCCTGGCGGTCGGGCGAGGGAACGGACTGGGTCGACCAGATGTTGCTGGGCGGCATGTTGCGCTGCGCCGAGTCCGGCTACCGGATGATCTTCGAGCTGATCGACACCCATTCCTCGCAGGTCGAACGGGAGGTGCAGGCGGCGCTGTCGGCCCTGCACCCGGACGGCGTGATCCTGACTCCGCCGCATTCGGACAATCCCCTGATCACCGAGCTGCTCGTGCGTCAGGGCCTGCCGTTCGCCCGTATCGGCTCCGAGACGCCGGGGCCGGGCTTCGCCATCTCGATGAACGACGCCGGGGCGGCCGAGGCGGCGACGAACCATCTGCTGGATCTGGGCCATCGCCGCGTCGGATTCATCACCGGCAGCGACGACTATGCGCTGAGCGGCGCGCGTCTCGCCGGCTATCGCCTGGCGCTGTCGTCGCGCGGTCTTCCGGTCGATCCGGCCCTGATTGGACCGGGGGATTTCACCTATGCCTCGGGCGAGATCGCCGCCCGCGCCATGCTGGCCCTCGACCAGCCGCCGACCGGCATCGTCGCCAGCAATGACCAGATGGCCCTCGCCGCCCTCGCCGTCGCCAAGGCGGCCGGCCGGTCGGTCCCCGGCGACCTGTCGATCGTCAGTTTCGACGACACCCCCATCGTGCGCTTCAGCCACCCGCCGCTGAGCGCGGTCGTGCAGCCGATCGCGGCCATGACCGCGGCGGCGGCCGACCTGCTGATCCGCGCCAAGTCCAAGGTCCCGGACCTGCCAGATCGGGTGGTCACGCCCTTCAGTTTCGCCGTTCGAGGCTCAACCGGCCGGCCGGGCCAGTGACCGCTGGCGGCGGTTCGATCGAGCCGCGGCGACCTCCGACCTATCTGCTGCTGTACGCCCTCGCCTGGGGCGGCGGCGTGGTCGCCTACACCCCCCTGTTGACGCTGCTGCTGCCGCTGCGCATCGCCGCCCTCGGGCCGTCCGACAAGGTCGGGGTCCTGTCGCTGGCCGTTCTGATCGGCGCCGTGACGGCCAGCATCGCCAATATCGCGGCCGGTGCGCTCAGCGACCGGTTCAGCGGCGGTCCGGCAGGCCGTCGGCCGTGGGTTGTCGCGGGCCTCGTCGCCACCGCCGCCGCCTACGGGCTGTTCGGCGTGGTCGATACCCTGGTCGGCGTCCTCGCCGCAGTCGCCCTGTTCCAGGCGGGCCTGAATTTGATGCTGGCGCCCCTGGCCGCCCTCGCCGCGGACGAGGTGCCCGATGCCCAGAAGGGGCTGTTGGGCGGCTTGATGGGCGCCGCCTATCCATTGGGGGCCCTCAGCAGCGTCGTGGTCATGAGCGCGCCTTCTCCGGCCACCCGGCTGGCGATGACCGTGGTGCTCGTGGTGGTTCTCGCCGGTCCCTTCCTGGCGATCTTCCGTACGCGGCCGCAAGCCCTCCCGGGCGAGGAGACGACGGCCGCCGTTCGGATCAGGCGGGCGGGAGATCTCGCCGCCCTCTGGGGGGCGCGACTTCTGGTCCAGATCGCCGGCGCCGTCATGTTCGCCTACCTGCTCTATTATTTCGAGACCGTGGAGGTGGCGGGCAGGATTCTCGCGGCCGAGGCGATGGCGGTTCGCGTGTCGTGGCTGTGCGGCGTTGTCGCCGCCCTGACCGTCCCGCTGGCCATTCTGCTCGGCCGAATGTCGGACAGGGTGCGGGCGCGCAAACCGTTCCTGCAGTGCGCGGCCCTCGTGTCGGCGGCCGGCCTGGCCCTCATGGCCCTCTTTCCCGAATGGACGGTCGCCGCCCTCGGCTATGGCCTTTTCGCGGCCAGCAGCGCCATCTTCCTGGCTCTGCAATCCACCTATGCAATGCAGCTCCTGCCGTCCCCGGACCACAGGGGGCGGGATCTGGGCGTCCTCAACCTGACGAACACCCTTCCGGCGGTGATCGGGCCGGCGCTGGCCTACGCGGCCCTTGGGGACAGCGGCTTTCGCCCCATGCTCCTGCTCGTTTCGGGACTGGCGGTGCTGGCGGCGGCGCTGATGAGCCTTGTCCGGGAACGGTAGCAAACGGTCCGCGACCGGGAGGCAGGGGTGGACGAAGCCCTGGGACTTGCTTTTGGGCGCCTTGGTCTCGCGAACCGGATTGCCTTTCCGCCACCCAAGGCGCACCGCCAGGCTGAAGACCGTCATCAACCTGCGGCGCACGAGAGTGTCTGCTCCCTGCCTGGCGGGTGGGCCGTGGAGGTCGTGAGTTCCGGCGGAACCGACGAGCCGTCAGGCCAGGCGCCTGAGCGGTGCAAGAACGCCAGCGGCGATCAGGGCGGCGACGGAGGCCGCGAGAAAGACGGCGGTCAGCGGCAGACCGAGACCCAGCAGAACGGCGGCCGAGGCCGGCGCCAGGCTCTGCGGCAGGGCGACGGCCATGTTCATCACGCCCAGATCCCGCCCGGCAGCGGCGCGATCCGGCAGGATCTCTGCCGTCATGGCCGCGACCGTGGTGGCGTGCAGGCCGTGGGCGGCGCCAAACAGCAACTGGCCCGCCAACGGCCCCGGCCAAGCCGGCCAGAACACCATCAGGGCCAGCGCGGCGGCCATGCCGAGGCTGCCGGCGACGACGAATATCCGGCGCCTCCGCAGCCGATCCGACCCCACGCCGCCTATGACGCCGCCAAGCGCCGCCGCCACGGTGGAGGCGATCAGCAGCGCGCCGAAAAGCTGGAGGGCGGACCACCCCTGCGGTCTCGCGCCGGGCAGGTCCTGCAGCAGGAACAGGAGGTAGAGGGTGTTGATCGCCACGGCGCTCTCGACGAGCAGGCGGGAGATGAAGGTCCAGAAGAAGCGCCGGTCCTTCAAGGCCGCGAAGGACAGCCGCCGGGATTCCGTCGCGGCGCGGGGCGACCGCGGTTCGCGGAGGGTCAGGGCGAAGGGCAGGATCATCGCCCCCGCCACCAGGATGACGATCGCGAACTGCGCCGGCGGCGATCCGGCCAGGCGCGTCACCACCACCGCCGTGAACAGGTTGGCGACCGGCAGGGCGGCCCCCGCCCAGGCGGAGACCAGTCCCTTCTGGGCGTCCGCCACCATATCGGGGACGAGGGCGGTGAGCGGCGCATAGAGGGCGTTGACGGCCAGCTGGAAGGCCACGACGCCCAGAGCCAGTTGCAGGGGACTATCGGCCCAACCGATCACGGCGAGCGCCACGGCGACCAGTCCCAGTCCGGCGAGAATCCACGGACGCCGTCGCCCGAGGGGGCCCCGGGTGCGGTCGCTGAGACTGCCGAACAGGAGGTTGGCGACGGCCGCGGTCAGTCCGCCCAACATGGCCATCTGGCTGAGCAGCAGGGCCTTGTCCGCGCCGCCGAGCAGTTGGGCCTTGCCGGGCAACAGCAAGGTCAGCAAGGGAATGAAGCAGATGAAGGCCCCGGCCTGGGCCGCGCCGTAGCCGAGGATGAACCAGCGGGATCGATGAGACGGCGTCGACTCGGCGGCGGATGCGATCATGGCGACATATGAGGTCGCCCTGCGCGCCGCGTCGACCTATTGTGGAGCCCGGGCGACGCGGAAGCACGCGCGCCCTGTACGCGGGGAGCGATCTTGACGCCAAGAAGACCGACCATCGACGATGTGGCGCGCGAGTCCGGCGTCGGCCGCACCACGGTTTCGCGTGTGCTCAACGGCGGACCCAACGTCAGCGAGGCTGTCCGGGCGCGGGTGCTGGCCGCGGTGGCGGCCCTGAACTACCGCGTCAACCCGCAGGCGCGCTCACTGGCCGGCGGCGGCAGCCGCATGCTGGCCCTGATTCTCGCCTCCGACCTCGAGGCCGAGCCCAACTCCTTCTACGCTTCCGCGCTCGAGCTCGGCGCGCTGCGCGAATGCCTGTCGCTGGGCTTCCAGCTCATGACCCGGCACGTGCCCCAGCAGAGCCCGGACCGGCGAAAACAGGTGCTGGAGCTGATGACCACCCAGCGGTGCCAGGGCCTGATCCTGACGCCCCCCTTCGCCGACGACGCCACCCTGATCGCGGAGATTCGCCGTAACGGCTGCGAGGTGGCGACCATCTCGCCCGGCGGGCCGGGCCGATCGATCGCCGACGGGGTCGGCATCGACGACGAGGCCGGCGGCTACGACATCGCGCGGCATCTGCTGGATCTCGGACACAGGCGCCTGGCCTTCATCAGCGGGATCGAGGGCCACCTGTCGGCCGAGCAACGGCTGGACGGTCTGAAGCGGGCCTTGCGCGAACGCGGCCTGGACCCCGACGCGGTGACCGTCATGCGGGGTGACTTCACCTTCCGGTCCGGCAGCGTCCTCGCCGCCCGTCTGTTCGACCGGCCGGATCCGCCGACGGCCCTCGTCTGCGCCAATGACGACATGGCCGCCGGGGCGCTGTCGGCCGCGCACGGCCGGGGTCTGGACGTACCCGGACATCTGTCCATCACCGGCTTCGACGACACTCCGGTGTCTGAGATCGTCTGGCCGCCCCTCGCCACCGTCCATCAGCCGCTGAAAGACATGGGCGGCGAGGCCGTGAGGATCATCGCGGAACGGCTCGCGGGCACGCGCCGGGGCGCCGACTGGCGCTTCACCGTCCTGCCCCACGCCGTGGTCGCCCGGGCTTCGGCCGGGCGCGTCGCGCCGAGACTGGCCACCGCCAGCGCTTGACGCGGCGCACAAGCCCGCCTCCTATTGGAAGCGCTTCCAACGCGAAGCCTGCGATCAACGGACGCCGACCGGAGCGGCATGAGCGTCCGATCAAACGGGAGGAGACGGGCCATGAGTCAGCGAATCACCACGCTCGCACGCCGTGCGCTGATGATCGGCGCGGCACTGGCGACGCTGGGCGCCGCGGCCTGCGCCGGCGTCCCCGCCGACCCGCACGCGCGGGTCTGGATGACCTCCGGCGACCGTAGCCGCCTGTTGTCGGAACAGGCGCCGCTGCGGTTCGAGGCGGACCCGACGCCGGCCGGTCCCATGATCACCGTCGATGCGGACCAGCGCTTCCAGGAGATGGTCGGCTTCGGCGCGTCGATCACCGACGCCTCGGCCTTCCTGATCCAGACGAAACTGGCCGCCGACAAGCGCGACGCGCTGATGCGCGAACTGTTCGGACGCGAGGGCGAGGGTCTGGGCTTCAGCTTCACCCGCGTGACCGTCGGGGCGTCGGACTTTTCGCTCGACCACTACAGCCTTGCCGACACGCCGGACCCGACCCTGGCGACCTTCACGACGGCGCGGATGGAAGAGTACGTCTTCCCGACCGTGCGCCAGGCCGTGGCGATCAATCCGGACCTCAAGGTCATGGCCTCGCCGTGGAGCGCGCCGGGCTGGATGAAGACGACCGGTTCGATGATCCAGGGCCAGCTGAAGTCGGAATTCTATCCCGTTTATGCTGACTATTTCCAGCGCTACATCGAGGCCGCACGATCCCATGGCGTGCCGACCGACTACCTCAGCATCCAGAACGAGCCGGACTTCGAGCCGGACAGCTATCCGGGCATGCGATGGGCGCCGGAGGACCGCGCGACCTTCATCGGCGGCCATCTGGGACCGAGGCTGCGGGACGCGGGCATCGCCACGCGGATTCTCGAATGGGATCATAATTGGGACCTGCCGCAGCAGCCGCTGACGGCGCTGGCCGACGCGCGGGCCCGCCCCTTCATCGCCGGCGTCGCCTGGCACTGCTATGCCGGAGACGTTCAGGCCCAGAGCCAGGTCCGCGAGGCCTGGCCCGACAAGGATGTGTTCTTCACCGAATGTTCCGGGGGAGAATGGGCCGCCGACTTCGGCGACAGCTTCAGCTGGACGATGAAGACCCTGATCATCGGCGCGACCGAACACTGGGCGCGCGGCGTCCTGATGTGGAACCTGGCCTTGGACGAGAATTACGGGCCCCACGCCGGCGGCTGTGGCGACTGCCGCGGCATCGTGAAGATTAACAGCCGGACCGGCGCGATCGAGCGGAACCAGGAATATTACGCCTTCGGCCACGCCAGCCGGTTCGTACGCCCCGGGGCCCGGCGCATCGCCTCGCTTGAGCCGGAAGGCCTGGCGGCGGTCGCTTTCCTCAATCCCGACGGCGAGCGGGTGCTGATCGTCCTCAACGAAGGCGCCGCGCCGGCCGTGTTCCAGATTCGGGAGGGCGGTCGAAGCTTGGCCGCCGAGCGGCCGGCGCACACTGCCGCGACCTACGTCTGGGGCCCGCCGGAACGGGTCCCACGCGACTGAACAACGATCACCTAAGCGACCGGATTGCACAGCGAGATCATTTCGGATAGCAATTGGAAGCGCTTCCAACCTGATCGGGCAGATAGGCGGGCGGCGTAACAAAATGGACGTGCGGCCCAAGGGCTCCACGCCGGGGAAACAACAGGGGGTACTCATGCGCAGCCAGTTCGCAGGCGTTCGCAAATCCGGCGCGGTCTCGCCGTCACAGCTTTGCCTTACCGTGTCGGCGCTCGCGCTGGCCCTCGCCGCCCCCGGGGTCGCCGCGGCCCAGGATCCGACGTCGACGCAGGATCAGGACGCGACCGAGGTCGAGGAGGTCGTGGTCACCGGCCTGCGGCGCGGTCTGGCCGATTCGATCAGCATCAAGCGCAACGAGACCTCGATCGTCGAGGCGGTTTCGGCCGAGGACATCGGCAAGCTGCCGGACGTCTCGATCGCCGAATCGATCGCCCGCCTTCCCGGCCTCGCCGCCCAGCGCGTCAACGGCCGCGCCCAGGTGATCTCGATCCGCGGTCTCGCGCCCGACTTCACCACCACCCTGTTGAACGGCCGCCAGCAGGCCAGCTCCGGGGACAACCGGGCCGTCGAGTTCGACCAGTATCCGTCCGAGCTGTTGTCCGGGGTGGTCATCTACAAGACGCCGGACGCGGAGATTTCCGGCATGGGCCTGTCGGGCACCGCCGACCTGCGCACCGTCCGCCCGCTCGAGTTCGGCCGCCGGGCTCTCGCGGTCAATCTGCGCGGGGAAGTGGTTGAGGGCGACAGCCTGAACGACGACGTCAACAACTATGGCGGCCGCTTCTCGGTCAGCTACATCAACCAGTTCGCGGACGACACAATCGGCCTCGCGCTCGGCTACGCCCACCTCGATTCCCCATCGCAGAACCGGCACTACAAGGCCTATGGCTATGAGGCGTTCGGCTTCGCCGTCACTCCGGACAGCGCCGACGACGCCCTGATCCTCAACGGCCAGGAACTGTTCGCGACCTCGCGACTGAACAAGCGCGATGCGGTGATCGGCATTGTCGAATGGCGGCCGAATGACCGGCTGCACTCGACGCTGGACCTCTACTATTCGAAGTTCGACCAGGAAGAGACGATGCGCGGCGCGCAGTGGTTCTCCAATGGCTGGGCCGACAACGCCACCTTCACCGACGTGCAGACCGAGGACCGCGGCGGGTCGCTGTTCGCCCGCAGCGGCACCCTGAACGGCGGGGTGCCGATCATCCGCAACGACTACAACACCCGCGAGGACGAGCTGTTCTCGGCCGGGCTGAACACCGAATACGAGATCGACGAGCGCACCCGGGTCGAGACCGACCTGTCATACTCGACCAACCAGCGGCGCGAGCAGATCCTCGAAACCTACGCCGGCTATGGCCTCGGCCCCCAGGGGGGCGGACGGACGCTCGACACCATCACCTTCGAGGTCAATGACGACGGCTACCCGACCTACAGCGAGGGCCTGAACTACGCCGACGCCTCGCAGGTGTCGCTCGGCGACCGGGCGCCGTGGGGCGGCTGGGGCCACGACGGCGCCATCCGCTTCCCCGACGTCGAGGAGCGCATCTACGCCGCCGACCTGAAGTTCGAGCGTGACCTGACCGGCATCATCCACACTGTCAGCGGCGGCGTGAACCTGGCCAACCGCAACAAGACCAAGCGCGTCGACGACTTCGACCTGTTCCTCAAAAACGGGCGCCAGCAGGTGCTGGTCGACCCGCAGTACCTGGTGAAGCCGACGTCGCTGGACTTCGCCGGCTTCGGCGATGTCCTGAGCATCGACCTGACCCGGGCGCTGGATGTCTATTACGACCGGGCCCCGATCCTCGACGCCAACTATTTCGACAAGAACTGGGACATCGAGGAAGAGGTCGTCACCTGGTTTGCCAGGGCCGAGTTCGAGAAGGGTGGGGTCCGCGGCAACTTCGGCGTTCAGGTGGTCCAGCAGTCGCAGGAATCGACCGGTGTCGTCATCAACGGGACCGAACAGGGCCAGCCGATCACGCCGATCTCCATCACCGAGGGCGACGATTACACCGACGTCCTGCCCAGCCTGAACATGATCTTCGACCTCGGCGACGGCCATCGCATCCGCTTCGCGGCGTCCAAGACCATGGCCCGGCCGCGCATGGACGAGATGCGCGCCAATGTGACCCCCGGTTTCGACGCCCTGGTCTGCACTGCACAGGCCTGTCAGGGCCAGACGGTCAATCCGTGGTCGGCCTCGGGCGGAAATCCGAACCTCGAGCCGTGGCGCGCCACCGCCTTCGACCTGGCCTATGAGTGGTACGTCAATCCGACGACCTACCTGTCGGTGGCCGGCTTCTACAAGGACCTCGACAGCTACATCTATCAGCAGACCGGCACCTTCGACTTCACCGGCATTCCCTTGCCGACGACGGCAGCGGCGATCATCGCGGCCGGGGCGACCATCAGCCCGATCGGCCAGATCACCCTGCCCGCCAACGGCAACGGCGGCTCGATCGAAGGCGTGGAGATCAGCGGCGCCTTCAACTTCGGAACCTTCTGGGATGCGCTGGACGGGCTCGGCGTGCTGGGCAGCGTCTCGTTCACAGAATCGGATCTGAACCCCACGTCCAGCGGCGCCCCGGTCCGGATCCCCGGCCTGTCCGGCATGGTCTACAACATGACCGCCTACTACGAGCGCGGCGGCTTCCAGGCCCGCATCAGCAAACGCTTCCGCGAGGCCTTCAAAGGCGAGGTGGTGCAGCTGTTCGCCACCCGCGGCCAGACCGAGATCATGGACGACGAACAGATCGACGCCCAGATCGGCTACACCTTCGAAAGCGGGCCGATGGAAGGTCTGGGCTTCCTGTTCCAGGTCAACAACCTGACCAACTCGCCGTACCGGACCCGCCTCGGCATCGACGGCGGCGGGACCACCACCGCCGACGGAAGCTATCTGCCGGAAACCTACGAGGAATACGGCCGCCAGTTCCTGTTCGGCGTCAACTACCGGTTCTGACCCCCGGCGCGGCCCAAGGCGCCGGACCCTGACCCGCCGTGGACGAAGCGCGCCATCGCTTCGCTCCACGGCGGATTCCCTCCCCCGTGAGTAGTCGAGTAGACGTATGAAGCGCCCCGCCCTGAAGCTCTCGCTTTCGCTCCTGCTGCTGGCCGGCTGCGCGCCGATGGCCGGGCTGCCGCCGCAGGGGATCGATGCTCCGGCGGCGGCGCCGGCCAATCGGCTGGACCCGGCCATGGAGCGCCGCATCGCCGGCATCGTCGCCGGCATGACGCTGGAGCAGAAGGTCGGGCAGATGACCCAGCCGGACGTCCGCTACATTACGCCCGACGATGTGCGCCGGTACTATATCGGCACGGTGCTGAACGGCGGCGGCGCCTGGCCGGAGATGGACAAGCGCGCGACGGTAGCCGACTGGGCCGCCTGGGCCGACGCCTACGCCGACGCGGCCCTCGCCACCGACATGGCGGTGAAGATCCCGCTGCTGTGGGGCACGGACGCCGTGCACGGGCACAACAATGTCTCGGGCGCCACCATCTTCCCGCACAACATCGGCCTCGGCGCCGCCAACGATCCGGCCCTGATCGAGCGGATCGGGCGGGCCACGGCGCGGCAGGTGCGCGCCACCGGCATCACCTGGGCCTTCGCCCCGACCCTTGCTGTCGGCGAGAACCGTCGCTGGGGCCGCACCTATGAGAGCTGGTCCAGCGACCCCGCGTTGGTGCGGCGTTACGGCGAGGCCATGGTGCGCGGCCTGCAGGGCCAACTGACCGGCGACGGCGACGTGCTGGCCTCGGCCAAACACTATCTCGGCGACGGCGGCACCTTCAACGGCGTCGATCAGGGCCAGACCCGCGCGACCCGCGAGGACCTGCTGGGCCGCCACGGCGCCGGCTATCTCGGCGCGCTCGACGCCGATGTGCAGACTGTGATGATCTCCTACAGCAGCTGGTTCGACACCGCCTCCGGCGAAGACCACGGCAAGATGCACGGCAACCGCGACCTGATCGCCGGCGTGCTCAAGGGCGAACTCGGCTTCGACGGCCTGGTCGTCTCGGACTGGAATGGCATCGAGCAGGTGGCGGGCTGCGCCAGGGACCGTTGCGTCCAGGCGGTCAATGCCGGCATCGACGTCTTCATGGTCCCCGAGGACTGGCGCGCCTTCATCGCCAACACCGTCGCCGACGTTCGCGAGGGCCGGATCGCTGAAGCCCGCATCGACGACGCGGTGACCCGCATCCTGCGCGTCAAGATGCGCTCGGGCCTGTTTGATCGCCCGGCCGACGCCAGCCTCCTGACCGGCCGCGCCGATGCCCTCAACGCCGCCGAACTGGCGCGCGAGGCGGTGCGCAAGTCGGTGGTGCTGCTGAAGAACGACAACGCCGCCCTGCCTCTGCGAGCCGGCCGCAAGGTCCTCGTCGTCGGCGCCAGCGCCGACAGCCTGTCCAACCAGACCGGCGGCTGGTCGCTGACCTGGCAGGGCACGGAGAACACCAACGCCGACTTCGCCACCGGCCAGACCCTGCTGACCGCCCTGCGCCAGGCCCTGGGCGCGGACAAGGTGACATATTCGGCCGACGGCGCGGGCGTGGACGTGTCGCAGTTCGACGCCGTCGTGGCCGTGCTGGGCGAGACGCCCTACGCCGAATACAATGGCGACGTCCGCTTCCCCGCGCCGGTTCAGCACAGCCTGCAGCACCCGGCCGACCTCGCCGCCCTGCAGGCGGTTTCGGGCAAGGGCGTGCCGGTCGTCGCGGTGCTGTATTCGGGCCGCCCGGCCTACGCCAACGATCTGATCAACCTGTCGGACGCTTTCGTCGCCGCCTTCCTGCCGGGCACCGAAGGGGCCGGGCTGGCGGACGTGCTGGTGGGCGGCGCGCATGATTTCACCGGCCGGCTGTCCTTCGCCTGGCCCGGCTCGGCCTGCAGCACCGGAGAGGGATCGGGCGGGATCGTCCAATTCGCCCGGGGCTATGGCCTGAGCTACGCCCGGCCCGCGCCGGTCGGACGTCTGCCCTTGCCGCCGACGCCCACGGCCTGCGAAGGTCCCAACACCTAGGAGCGGACGCCGGGGGGCATGCAGCAGCTCAAGAAAATCCTGATCGTCGGCGGCGGGACGGCCGGGTGGATGACCGCCGCCCTGCTGTCGAAGCTGTTCGAGGGCCTCTACGAGATCACCCTGATCGAGTCCGAGGCCATCGGGATCATCGGCGTCGGCGAGGCCACCATCCCGGCCATCAAGAAATACAACGAGTTGCTCGGCCTCGACGAATCCGAGTTCATGCGGAAGACCCAGGGCAGCTTCAAACTGGGCATCCAGTTCGTCGACTGGTGGAAGCCGGGGCGCAGCTACATCCACGGCTTCGGCCAGATCGGGCGCGATCTGGGCTGGCTGCGTTGCCATCAATACTGGCTGAAGATGAACGGCCTGGGCCGCGCCCCGGACCTCGCCAATTTCTCGATCAACACCGCGGCCGCCCTCGAGAACAAATTCATGCGCGCCGACCCGAAGATGGTCGACTCGCCGATCGGCCAGATCGCCCACGCCTTCCATTTCGACGCCAGCCTCTACGCCCGCTACCTGCGCGGCCTGGCCGAGAGCCGGGGCGTCCGGCGCCGCGAGGGGAAGGTCGCCGATGTCACACTCCGGGGCGAAGACGGCTTCGTCCGGTCGGTGACCATGGAGGACGGCGATGTCATCGAGGCCGACCTGTTCATCGACTGCTCGGGCTTCCGCGGCCTGGTTATCGAGCAGGCGATGAAGACCGGTTACGAGGACTGGACCCACTGGCTGCCGTGCGATCGCGCCATGGCCGTGCCCTGCGCCCGCATCGAGCCGTTCACCCCCTATACCCGCTCGACGGCGCGGCCGGCCGGCTGGCAGTGGCGCATTCCGTTGCAGCACCGCACCGGCAACGGCCATGTCTATTCCAGTGCGCATATGGAGGACGACGAAGCCGAGGCGCTCCTGCTCGCCAACCTCGATGGAGAACAGCTGGCCGAGCCGAACCGGCTGCGTTTCGTCACCGGCAAGCGCAGACAGACCTGGAACCGGAACTGCGTCGCCATCGGCCTCTCCAGCGGCTTTCTCGAACCGCTTGAGTCGACCAGCATCCACCTGATCCAGTCGGCCGTCATCCGTCTGGTGCGGCTGCTGCCCGACGCCGGCTTCGATCCCGCGACCATCGCCGAGTTCAACCGCCAGACCGACTTCGAATACGAGCGGATCCGCGATTTCATCATCCTGCACTACAAGGCGACGGTGCGGGACGACACGGCGTTCTGGCGCTACTGCCGCGACATGGAGGTCCCCGACACCCTCCAGCGCAAGATCGACCTGTTTGCCGCCAACGGCCGCATCTTCCGAGAGGACGACGAATTGTTCGCCGAGGAGAGCTGGATCCAGGTCTTCCTCGGCCAGGGCGTCATTCCGCGCGGCTACGATCCGCTGGTCGACCTCAAGAGCGAGGCCGAGATCGCGGCCTTCCTGGGCAATGTCGAGGGCGTCATCCGCAAATGCGTTGCGGTCATGCCGGATCACGGCGATTATGTCGCGCGGACCTGCCCGGCCGAGCCCGTTCCGGCGGCCTGAGCGCCCCGTATTCAGACCATTGCTGACCGTCAGTGCGAAGCCGCCCGCGCCTGCTGCACGGAGGGATTCTCGGGTCACAGGAGCCAAACAAGGTAAAGCCTCGCCCGACGCGAGAGCCGGCTTGTTTGGGCCCCGCCAATGGCGCAACCCTTGCGTGATCGTGAGCGTGGGGCGAGCGAGGGGACAAGCAGATGACGATCGGCGACGCCATTTGGGATTTCTCGATTCCGACGCCCCCTCCGCCGCCATTCGAGCCATTTCGCCCGTCGTCCCGGGGCGGCGGCGCCCTGCGCGCCAGCCTGCTTTGCGGGGCGGCCATCTGTGCGCTGGGCGCGACTCTGACGCCCGGCGAAGCGCGGGCCCAGGTCCATGACGACCGCGCCGAGCCGCAGGGCGCCACGGGCGGCTTCACCACCTACGTCGTCTATACCGAGGGTCACACCGGCCACACCGGCGGCACGCCGGCGCCGATCATCGGCACGAACATCGCGAACATCTCGGTCAGCGGAACCCAGGCGGTGCGCCTCACCAGCCAGGGCGGCAAGGGTGGCAGCGGCGGCAACTCCGGCGCGCTCGTCTACTCGATCGGCGGCGATGGCGGGACGGGCGGCGCCGGCGGCTACATAGACTACGTCAATTCGGGCCAGCTGACGGTCACCAACGGCATCGGCCTGTACGCCGCCAGCGTGGGCGGTCAGGGCGGCGACGGGGGCGACGGCATCGGCCTCGCTGCGGGCGGCGAGGGCGGCGACGGAGGCGGCGGCGGCGACGGCGGCACGGTGTTCATCGACAACGCCGGGAACATCACGACCTATGGCTTCCTTTCGCACGGTCTGGTGGCCCGCAGCGTCGGCGGCGTCGGCGGCGGCGGCGGCGTGGGCGGCGGCCTGGCCGCCGGCTCCGGAGGCGGGGCCAAGGCAGGCGGCGACGGCGGCCATGTGCGGGCGACCGTCAGCGGCTCGATCGAGACCAACGGACCGACCGCCTACGGAGTCCTGGTCCAGTCGATCGGCGGCGGCGGCGGCAGCGCCGCAGGCGGCGGCGCGGCCTTTTACGCGTCGGGGGGCACGGGCGGGTCCGGCGGCTCGGGCGGTCTGGCCGAGGGGACTATCGCGGCGGGCGGCTCGGTGCTGACCCGCGGGACCGACTCCATCGGTGTGCTGGTGCAGTCGATCGGCGGCGGCGGCGGCGCGGGAGCGGGGGCCGGGGCCATCGGCTCGGTCGGCGGATCCGGCGGTTCGGGCGTCAATGGCGGCGAAGCCCGCGCGACCATCAACGGCGACCTGACCACCTTGGGCGACCGGGCCTATGGCGTGCTGGTGCAATCCATCGGCGGCGTCGGCAAGGCGGTGACCATCCTGACCGGCGCCACGGCGCAGATCAGCACCGAAGGCGACGACGCCCACGCCCTGGTCGCCCAGTCGATCGGCGGCGGCGGCGGCACAGGCGGCGGAGCTGGAGGCGCGGTGGCGGTCGGCGGGCGCGGCGGCGCGGCGGGCGGCGCGGACGCGGTCACCATCACCAGCGCCGGCGATCTGAC
>CAZGPS010000051.1:0-15416 GCA_964527675.1 uncultured Brevundimonas sp.
TCGAGATGGCGGACAGGGCGCGGATGCGGTCGCGGACGCGGGCGGCCTGTTCGAAATCCATGGCGTCGGAGGCGGCCTGCATCTCGCCCGACAGGCGGGCGATGACGGCGCGCGACTTGCCGCGCAGGAAGGCCTCGGCCTCGTCGACCAGTCCGCCATAGTCCTCGATCGAGATCAGGCCGGTGCAGGGGGCCGAGCAGCGCTTGATCTGGTGCAGCATGCAGGGCCGGGTGCGGGTCTCGTAGACGCTGTCCGAACAGGACCGCAGCAGGAAGGCCTTCTGCAGGGTGGTCAGGGTGCGGTTGACCGCCCAGGTCGAGGCGAAGGGGCCGAAATAGTCGCCCTTCATGGTGTGGGCGCCGCGATGCTTGCGCACCTGCGGCGCGCGGTGGTCGCGGCGGATCATCAGCTCGGCGAACGACTTGTCGTCGCGCAGCACGACGTTGAAGCGGGGTTTGAGCTTCTTGATGAAGCTGGATTCCAGCAGCAGGGCCTCGGTCTCCGAGGCGGTGATGACCAGCTCCATCGAGCGGGTCAGGGAGACCATCAGGCCGATCCGCTGGGTATGGAACCGGCCCTGGGCGTACTGCAGCACCCGCTTCTTCAGCGAGCGGGCCTTGCCGACATAGAGGCAGGTCCCGTCCTCGCCATACATGCGGTAGACGCCGGGCTTGTCAGGCGCGCGCCGGGCCTCGTCGCGGATCAGGTCGGCGGCGACCAGCGGAACCGGCGGGGTCTCTGGGGCGGGAATCGTCTCCTCGGTCATCGGGACCGATATAGGCCTAGAAGCGGCGGACCATAAGGACGCCGGCGATCACCAGGCCGATGCCGGCGACGCGGCCGAGGCTGATCGGGTGTTTCGGCATGCCCATGGCCCCGAAATGATCGAGAACCAGGCTGAGCAGCAGTTGGCCGGCGACCATCAGGATGATGGTGGTGGCGACGCCCAGCCGCGGCACGCCCCAGGCCGCCGCGACCACGAAGATGGCGCCGTACAGGCCGCCGACCCAGGCGTACCAGGGCAGGGCGCGCGAGGCGGCGATATCGGGCCGGGTCTGCAGGAGGACGGCCAGAATGCCGAGCGCCGCCGTGCCGACGGCGAAGGAGACGAAGGCGGCGTTCACCGGCGAGCCGACGGCGCCCATCATCTTGGCGTTGGTCGGGGCCTGGAGGGCGGTGGCGGCGCCGCCGATGACGACCGCGATCATGGCGAGAAGGGAGGGATTCATTCCGGCTCGCTACCAGCTTGTCGCGCGTTCCGCACCGTCGAAAACCTCGGCCAGGCGATCCCGGGTCGCCCGATGCGTGTCCGCCGGCAGGGCGCCTGGATCAAACCAGCCGATCTCCGCGATCTCGCCCCGGCTGGTGCGCTCCGTCAGGGCGAAGTGGTCAATGCGGTAGACGAGGACGTGGTCGCCGCGAAAGAAGCGCTCGTTGGAGTGGACGCCGAGCAGGGTCGGGCGGCCCTCGATGAGGACGCCGGCCTCCTCGTGCATCTCGCGGGCGAGAGCGTCCTCGCAGGTCTGGCCGCGCTCGACGCCGCCACCGGGCAGCCACCAGCCGTGCAGATAGGTATGTTTGACCAGCAGCACCCGCCCCCCGCCGTCGATCGCCATGCCGCGCACGCCGAGGGTCATGCCGCGGGTGATCCGCGACGAGGCGAAGAACAGCGGCCGGGTGAAGGGCTCGATCCGGGTGCGCCATGTCGTCATGAGAGGAACGATAGGGCCTGACGGCTGCTTGAACAGCGGGGCCGGGCGCTTTATTGCGGGCGCCGACACAGGAGCTTCCCATGCTGGCCCTCTATATCATCCTCGGCTTCGTCGCCGTTCTCGCCCTGATCAACTTCATTGAGTTCGGCCGGGTTGACTGAGCCCGCGGCCCGGAACGGCGCCGCCCTCGTCACCGGCGGGGCGCGACGCATCGGCCGGGCGATTTGTCTCGAGCTGGCGGCCGCCGGTTTCGATGTCGCCGTCCATCACCACACCTCGGACGATGAGGCGGCCGCGCTGGTCCGCGAGATAGAGGGACTGGGCCGTCGCGCCACAGCCCTGTCCGCCGACCTCAGGGATATGGCCGCGCTTCCCGAACTTATCGGCCGCGCGGCGGGGGCCCTGGGGCCGCTGTCGGTGCTGGTCAACAACGCCTCGGTGTTCGCCGACGACCGGCTGGGCACAATCACCGGCGACAGCTGGGGCGAGCATATCGACACCAATCTGCGCGCCCCGGTGCTGCTGGCCCAAGCCTTCGCCCGGCAGGCGCCGGACGGCGCGGCCATCATCAATATTCTGGACCAGAGGGTGCTGAAGCCGGACCCGCGGTTCTTTTCCTACGGCCTGTCGAAAGCCGCCCTGTGGCACGCCACCCGGACCATGGCCCAGGCGCTGGCCCCGCGCATTCGGGTCAATGGCGTCGGGCCGGGCCCGACCCTGCCGTCGATCCACCAGACCGACGAGGATTTCGCCGCCGAGGCCGCCGCCGTTCCGCTGGCGCGCGCCGGCGATCCCGAGGCCGTGGCCGCCGCCGTGCGATGGCTGGTGGACGCGGCGCTGGTGACGGGTCAGATGATCGCCGTCGACGGGGGCCAGCACCTGGCCTGGAAGACCCCGGACATCGTGGAGTAGCCCGTGGCCGCCTCATCCCCCCTGCCCTTTCCGGGCGCCGACGCCGCCCCGGGCATCCGCCGCGAGAGCCTGAGCGTGTTCGTGCGCGGGCTGGAAGTCGCGGCCGGCATCGGCGTGCACGATCATGAGCTGGGTCGGCTGCAGCGGCTGGTCATCGATGTCAGCCTGGAACTGACCCCGGCGGCGGTTGAGCGCCTGGCCGACACCATCAACTACGAGACCGTGGCCGAAGCCGCGCGGACCATTGTCGCCGAGGGCCACATCGGCCTGGTCGAGACCTTCGCCGAGCGGCTGGCGCTGGCCATGCTGGCGGACGGGCGGGTGCGGCGCTGTTCGGTGAGAATCGAGAAGCCCGGCGCGCTGGACGGCGCCGTCGCCCCCGGCTGCGAAGTGACGCTGGCGCGCTGAGCCGCGTTCGGCGGTTGCGCAGAAAGCGACGGGCCGTCATTCTCTTCCCAGGACTCGAAGGACCCCAATGGCCGAACCCGGCGACCCGAAAGCCCCCGACGATCACGACGACCTGATCGGCTTCGCCTCGCCGGCGTCGTTGCAAGGGCGCGTGCGGACGCCGGCAGAGCCGGACGTTGAAGCCGGGCCTGAACCGGAGGCCGCCCCCGACACCGCGCCCGAACCGGACCTGTTCACCCCACCGGCCCCGGACAAACCGGAACCACTGGATCGCGCGGAGGCTCCACCTGAGCCGGCCGCGTCCCCCGTTCCGGAAGCGCCGCAGCCTGAACGACCGATCACCGCCGCCTCGATCTTTGAACCTTCGCCCGAATTGCCGACCCGCTCCCGGCGGCGGGATCCGGCCGGCATCCCGGGAGGCGGCATGGGCCTGTACGCCGTCTATGCACTGCTGCTTTTCGCCGTCCCCACCCTCGGCGTATCGGCGATCATCGCCCTGTTCGCCGTCACGGGTCGAGCCGGCCCGGACGACCCGCTGTCGCAATCGCACTTCATTTATCAGCAACGGACCCTGTGGGCCGCCACCGTCGCCGTCGCCGTGGGTCTGATCTTCTTCCTCGTGCCGTTCGGCCTGGGTCCGGCGATCATGTTCGCCGCCGCCCTGTGGCTGGTCGTGCGGGGCGCGTCCGGGGTCTGGGCGCTGAAGGCGGGGCGGCCCATCGTCGATCCCCGCGGATGGTGGATCTGAAGGAGCCTCCGATGACGTCGACCCCTCCCGAAAACGAGCCGCTGTTCCGGTCCGGACATCCGGCGGAAGGCAAGGTGGCAGCCCTGATCGCCTGGGCGCTCTATATCCTGTCCATCCCCAGCGCCAACGTGCTGGTGCTGGTGGGGCTGGTGGTCGCCTATGCGGGGCGCAGTTCAGCCTCCGGCCTGCCCCTGGAACATCTGAACGCCCAGATTCGACTGTTCTGGTCGGTGTTTTGGTGGACCATCGCCTGCTGGGTGGCAATCGCCATCAGCGCCCTCGCCAGCGTGGTCCTGATCGGCATTCCCTTCCTGTTCTTCTTCCTGCTGGTCTGGTTCCTGATCAGCGTCTGGTTCACGGTGAAGAGCATCTTCGGGCTGATCAGCCTGTTGGGCGACCGGGCGCCCTGAGGCAAAGCCGCCAAAGACCGCCGGTCCACCAGGAACAGGGCGTGCGGCGCCGGGTTGGCGATGTATCCGATCGCCGACACCAGCCATGGAGCTGCCGATGACCGATTTCCGCGATGTTCTGGGCCGCCAATGCTTCGAACAGGGCTTTACCGGTCCCGACGGGGAGACGCGCACCGTCCATGCGGACTATGCGGTTCAGGGCAATGTCCGCGTCATCCTGCACGTCGAGGCCGATCCGGCCCTGAGAGGCACGGGCGCGGCGGGAGCATTCATGCAGGCTCTGGCCGAACACGCCCGGGCCGAGGGGCTGAAGCTGGCCCCGCGCTGCAGCTACGCTGTCGCCTGGCTGAAACGCCACAGCCAGTACGACGACGTCGTCGCCAGAGTCTGATCGGTTGAGGTGGAATCGCTTCGCGATTCCGCGGATGCCGTGGATCAGGCTCTCCAGGGGAATGCCGGACCGCCGTTCAATCAGCCCCCGCCGTATCCGCCGATGATCGGCAGGATTTCGCCGGTGATGTAGCTGGAGCACTGCGGTGAGGCGAGAAAAACAAAGGCGGGAGCAATTTCCTCCGGCTGGGCGGGGCGTTTCATGACGGTCTGCGAGCCGAATTGGGCGACCTTGCCGGCCGGCTGATCGGCCGGGTTCAGCGGCGTCCAGACCGGACCCGGCGCAACGACGTTGACGCGGATGCCGCGCGGCGCGAGGTGGGTTCCCAGCGAGCGGGCGAAGGCGTGGATGCCGCCCTTGGTCATCGAATAGTCGAGCAGATTGTCATTGCCCATGATGCCGGTCACCGAGCCGGTCATGACAATGGAGCCGCCCGGCTTCATGTGGGGGACCGCCGCCTTCACCAGGCTGAAATAGCCGTAGAGGTTGGTCTTCAGGGTGCGGTCGAAATGCTCGAGGGTCAGGTCCTCCAGCGCCTCGACATGCTCCTGGAAGGCGGCGTTCGGCACCACGACGTCCAGCCGGCCGAAGGCCTCCAGCGTCGCCTTGACGGCGGCCTCGGAGAAGGCGGGGTCGGCGACGTCGCCCTGGAGGACGATCGCCCGACGGCCCTCGGACTCGACGGCCGCTTTCGTGGTGTTCGCGTCAGCGTCCTCGTCGAGGTGGCAGATGGCGATATCGCAGCCCTCCCGCGCGAAGAGCACCGCGACCGCCCGGCCTATGCCCGAGTCGCCGCCGGTGATGATGGCCGCCATGCCGTGCAGCTTGCCCGAGCCCTTCCAGAACGGGGCGTCATACATCGGGGCGGGGTCGAGCGCCGCCTCATCGCCGGGCTTGCGCTGGTGTTGCTCCGGGAAGGGCGGCTCGGGGTATTTGCGCGCGCCGGCCTGGACAGCACCCTTGCCTTCCGAATCGGCGCCGGAGCCGGCCTTGGCGTCGATTCCGGCCTGAATCTTCCGCTCGTGGTCGGCGGTTTTTTCGGCGCGGGGTTCAAAGCGGTCGTCCATGATCGGCTCCTTCGGGGAATGTCCGGAAAGTCGATGGAGCGGTCAGGTGTTCCCGCGCATTGTAGCGGAGCGGTTTGAAGGAGGCGGCGATGCCCGAAGTGGATCTGGAAGCCCTGGGAGCCGCGGCCGGACCCATGCGAGTGTGGATTCTCCCGGCCCTGCTGGGGCTGGGCCTGGCGTCGGCGACAGGCCTGCGCACCTTTCTGCCCTTGCTCATGCTCGCCCTGGCGGCGCGGTTCGAGGTGTTCGGGGTCCGGCTGATCGACCAGATGGACTGGCTTGTCTCCTGGCCGGCCATCGCGGCGCTGGGCGTGGCGACGACCGCGGAGTTCCTCGGTGACAAGGTTCCCGCCATCGATCATGGGCTGAACGCGGTCGGCTATGTCACCCGGCCGGTGGCCGGGGCCATTGCGGCGGGCAGCGTCTTCTGGGCCGTCGACCCGGCCATGGCGGCGGTGGCGGGGCTGATCGTCGGCGCGCCGGCCGCCCTGGCTTTCAACGCCGCCCAGACCGGGGTGCGCGTGGGCTCAACGGCGACCACCGGCGGACTGGGCAATCCGGTGGTGTCGTTGATCGAGGACGTGCTGGCCTTCTTCACCGTGATCGTGGCCTTCCTGGCGCCGATCCTGATCCCGGTGGTGCTGATCGTGCTGGCGGTGATCGTGTTCCGGCTGGCGCGGCGCATTCGCGATGGAGTCGCGCCGAGGCCTGCCTAGATCGAGCGGCTGACGATCGCCTTCAGGGTTTCCGCCTTGGCGGGCAGGTCGGCCGACAGGCGTCCGGCGAGCTCCCGGGCCCCGACGGGATAGGCGTCGCCGCCGTCGGCGATCTCCTTCGCCATCCGTGAGGCGTCCATCAGGACCCGCTCGAGCGCCTCGACCTGTTCGACGGCCAGTGCCCGCGCCTCGAGCTGAAGCCGGCGCACCCGCTCAGAGGTGGTTTCCGGGGTCCGCATCAGGTCATAGATTTCCGCGTCGCCGGGAATGAGACGCAGGTCGGGTTTGGCGGTCGGGCTCTTGGGCATGGCATACTCCTGCCAAGCCAATGCGAAGCGGCGCCGCACCGTTCCGCGCCGGAAGGGTAAACGGCCGACAACCGCGGCCGGTGTGTTTCCGTTGCATCACGCCCTCGCGACGGAGGGCGGGCTTCAGGCCGCCTGTGTGCGCTGTTCGGTCCGAGCTTCCGCTTCGCGCACGGCTTCAGCGGCGCGATTGACCACATCCAGCCCCGCGCCCGGCTTGACCGAATCCACCGTGAGGATGCGGCGGAAGGCGCGGGCGGCGGCCCGGCCGTGCATCAGCCCCAGTATGTGTCGGGTCATGGCGGGCAGGTGGACACCCTCCTCGAGGCGCGCCGCCATATAGGGGCGGTAGCGATCAAGGGCGGCGAAGGCGTCGACGTCCGGCGTGGCCGCGCCGAACATCCGTCGATCCGCCTGCCCCAGGCGGGCGGGCTCGTGGTAGGCGACCCGGCCCAGCATGACGCCGTCCAGCCGGACCCCGTCGGCGTCGTCCAGATGGGCCTCGGCCTCGTCGAGGGAGGCGATGCCACCGTTGATCGTCACCGACAGGTGGGGCCGCTCGCGCTTCAGCCGGCGCACGAGGGCGTAGTCGAGGGGCGGGACGTCGCGATTTTCCTTGGGCGACAGGCCTTTCAGCCAAGCCTTGCGGGCATGGACGACGAAGACTTCGATGCCGACGGCGGCGCAGGCATCGACGGTTTCGAACAGCGACACGGCCGGGTCCTGGTCGTCGACGCCGATGCGGCATTTGACCGTGGCGGGCACGGCCACAGAGCCCTTGATCGCCGCCATGCACTCGGCGACCAGCTGCGGCTCGCGCATCAGGCAGGCGCCGAAGCGGCCGGACTGGACCCGGTCGGAGGGGCAGCCGACGTTGAGGTTGATCTCGTCATAGCCGAAGGCCTCGCCGATGCGGGCGGCCTCGGCGAGCTGATCCGGATCGGAGCCGCCGAGCTGAAGCGCCACCGGATGTTCGACCGGATCGAAGCCCAGCAGGCGCTCGCGGTCGCCGTGGATCACGGCCGGGGCGGTGACCATCTCGGTATAGAGCAGGGCCCGGGACGTCAGGGCGCGATGGAACGCCCGGCAGTGCCGGTCGGTCCAGTCCATCATCGGGGCGATCGAGAGGCGGCGGTCCATCGGGCGCGGTCCATACACCGAACGGGGCGGCGATGCGACTATCGGGGAACCGTGTCGAGCCTTGGCGGTTGTCCGGTCTCAAGGAGGATTTCCCATGATCAGACCCCTACTCGCCGGCGTCGCCTGCGTCGCCCTGCTGTCCGCCTGTAACCAGGAACAGAGCCCGGAACCCGTCGACAAGGCCCAGGACATGGCTGCGGGCCCGGTCGGGCAGATGTCGGCCGCGACGCTCGGCGCCAACACCGTCGGCGGCTATGTGCCAAACGCGGCGGAAGGCGACATGTACGAGATCATGGCCGCTGACATCGCCCTGGAGCGTTCACAGAACGCCCAGGTCCGCGAGCTCGCCCAGATGATCAAGACCGATCACACGGCCGCGTCCAACGCCATGAAGGCCGTAGCCCCGCAGGCCGCGCCGAATGTCGCCTTGCCCACCGAACTGGACGAACGCCGTCAGGGACTGCTGGATAATCTGCGCTCGGCCTCGGCCGAAAACTTCGACCGGACCTGGATCGATCAGCAGATCGCCGCGCACAACGAGGCCCTGACCCTGCATCGCGGCTTCTCGGACAATACGGACGCGCCGCAGCTGGCCCAGCACGCCCGCTCGGTCGTGCCGAAGATCGAGGCCCACCTGCGACAGGCGGAGCAGATCAAGGCGGCGATGTAATCCTCGCCTGAGCGAGCCAAACGAAGGCCGGCGCCGATCAGGCGCCGGCCTTTTCGCGTTCCTCGTCCTCTTCCAGCGCCTCGGCCGCCTCCTCGTTGAGGGCCATGCCCTCGCGGCGGGGCTTGATGTAGGGCTCGGGCCGGGTGGTGGCGATGTTGCCGCGCATCAGCGAACGCCCGCCGGTGATGCCCTCGACCAGCTGGATCGAGAGCCGCTGCTCGTCGCGGCGGCGGACATCCTCGATCGTCTCGCGCGCCTCGTCGCCGGAGAAGCCGAGGTCGATCAGCACCTGCTCGCCAAAGACCAGCGCCGATTCAAAGGTTTCGCGCAGCTGATACTCGACGCCGGCCTGGACGAGGCGGATGGAGTGGCCGCGGTCGTAGGCGCGGACGAACAATTTGGTTAGCGGGAACTCGGATTTGACCAGCTCGACGATGCGGTCGGCGGTCTGCTGGTTGTCGACGCAGACGAGGATGGTTTCGGCCTCGGCGGCGCCGGAGGCGCGCAGGACGTCGAGGCGGGCGCCGTCGCCGTAATAGACCTTGAAGCCGAAATTGCCGGCGGCCTGGATCATCTCGACGTCCATGTCGATGATCGAGACGTCGACGTTGCGGGCCAGCAGCGGCTGGGACACGACCTGGGCGAAGCGGCCGAAGCCGATGATCAGCACCCGCTCGCGCAGGCCGTCGGCGCGGTCGACCCCGTCGGCGCCGTCGGGATCCAGGGTCTCGGCCGGCATGAAGCGGCCGACGGCCATGGTGGTCAGGGGGGTCAGCACCATCGACAGGATGACGATGGCGGTCAGCGAGGCCGAGACCTGGGCGTCGAAGATGCCGACCGACAGGGCGGCGGCGTAGAGGACGAAGGCGAACTCGCCGCCCTGGGCGAACAGGGCGGCCCGCTCGACCGCCTCGCGCTCGCCGTGGCGGAACAGGCGGGCGACGGCGTAGATGGCCACGGCCTTGACCGCCATGAAGGCGACGACGGCGCCGAGGATGACCTGCCAGCGATCGATCACCACGCCGATGTCCAGCGACATGCCGACGCTGAGGAAGAACAGGCCCAGCAGGATGGCGCGGAAGGGTTCGACGTCGGCCTCGAGCTGGTGACGGAACACCGACTCGGACAGCAGGACGCCGGCGAGGAAGGCGCCCATGGCCATCGACAGGCCGCCCATGTCCATCAGCCAGGCGGCGCCGACGACGACCAGCAGGGCCGCGGCGGTCATGACCTCGCGACCGCCGTAGCGGGCGAGCAGGCGGAAGACGGGGTTCATCAGATAGCGGCCGGCGAGGAAGACCACGGCGACCGCGCCGACGGCCAGGCCGACAGTCTGCCACAAGGGCGGCGTGGTCTCGTCGCCCAGACCCATGGCCCCGGCGATCACCGCCACGGTGGCCAGCAAGGGCACGATGGCGATGTCTTCCAGCAGCAGGATGGAGACGCCGCGCTGACCCCGGACAGTGTTGAGCTCGCCGCGCTCGTCCATCATCTGCATGATCACGGCGGTCGAGCTGAGCACGAAGCCCATGGCCCCGACAAAGGCGACGGGGGCGGACAGACCCCCGGCCATGCCGGTCAGGGTCAGCAGGAAGCCGGCGGCGGCGACCTGGGCCGCGCCGAGGCCGAAGATGTCGCGCCTGAGCTTCCACAGGCGGGAGGGGCGCATCTCGAGTCCGATGATGAACAGGAAGATGACGACGCCGAACTCGGCGACGTGGAGGATGACCTCGGGCTCTTCGAACAGGCCCATGCCCCAGGGCCCTATGGCGAGGCCGGCGGCGAGATAGCCGAGCACCGAGCCGAGGCCGAGACGGCGGAACACCGGCACGGCGACGACGCCCGCGGCCAGCAGGGCGGCCACATGCCCAAGATCCAGTCCGCTCGCGGGGTCCGCCATGTCGATGTCCTGTCGGTCAGGCGTTCATTGTGGTGTCGCGGGCGGCCAAGCGCCAGCCCGACGTCGCCGATCGCCCGCGTCAGGCTTCGTCAGACGACCGGTGGCGCGTTTGGGTGGAGGATGGTCCGGTGCAGACTGGCACGACAGGAGCGACGCCTATGACGATCTATCCGCTGAGACGCAGTCTGGCCGCCGTGCTGGCGGTCTCCCTCGCCGCCCCGCTGGCGCCCGCGCCGGTAATGGCCGGGGTCCGGCCGGACCTCGCCCGGGACGGGGTGGTGTCGCCCGACAACTGCCGCGCGGTGGGGATCGACCTGGCCCCGACCCGACCGGAGGTCTATCCGCACCGCATCGCCCCGACCGGCGGCGCGCGGGCCATGACCTCGCCGATGGCGCCCCCTCCCCCGCCTCCGCCGCCTCCGCCTCCGCCGCCGGCTCCCATGTCGGCGCGGATGGACGAGGTCGTCGTCTCGGCCTCCCGGGTCCGCAGCGAAGCCGCCTATGTCGCGCCGCCGGCCCCGGTCGCACGCGATACCGAACGCTATCCCGACGCCACGCCCAACCCCGTCCGACGCGTCGCTGACGAACCGGTCTCGACCTTCTCCATCGACGTCGACACGGCCAGCTATTCCAACGTCCGCCGCTTCATCGAGGAGGGCCGGTTGCCGCCCTCCGACGCCGTGCGGGTCGAGGAAATGATCAACTTCTTCGACTACGGCTACGAGCGGCCGCGCTCGGCCGCGGAGCCCTTCGCCATCACCACTGCCGTGGCGGCCTCGCCGTGGTCGGAGGGGCGGCAGATCGTGCATGTGGCGCTGCAGGGGTATGAGCTGCCGGAGAGCCAGCGGCGACCGCTGAACCTGACCTTCATGGTCGACGTCTCGGGCTCGATGCACTCGCCGGACAAGCTGGACCTCGCCAGGAAGTCCATGAACCTGATCATCGACCGGCTGCGGCCGCAGGACCGGGTGGCGGTGACCTATTACGCCTCGGACGTCGGCACGGCCGTGGGGCCGACGCCGGGCGACCAGAAGCTGAAGCTGCGCTGCGCCGTGGCGGCCTTGAACGCCGGCGGCTCGACCGCCGGGGCGCAGGGGCTGGTCAACGCCTACAGCCAGGCCGAGGCCGCCTTCGGGCGCGACAAGGTCAACCGCATCCTGATGTTCACCGACGGCGACTTCAACGTCGGGGTGACCAATGACCAGCGGCTGGAGGACTATGTCGCCGCCAAGCGGGGAACCGGCATCTATCTGTCGGTCTACGGCTACGGTCGCGGCAACTATCAGGACGCGCGGATGCAGGCCATCGCCCAGGCGGGCAACGGCACGGCGGCCTATGTGAACAACCTCGAGGAGGCGCGTCGGCTGTTCGGTCCGGCCTTCGACCGCGGGGCCTTCCCGATCGCCGACGACGTCAAGATCCAGGTCGAGTTCAATCCGGCGCGGGTCAGTGAATACCGGCTGATCGGCTATGAGACGCGGCTGCTGAACGAGGCGGATTTCTCGAACGATCGCGTCGATGCGGGCGAGGTCGGTTCGGGGGCGTCGGTGACGGCGTTGTATGAAATCACCCCTGTCGGCGGGCCGGGCCAGATCGCCGACCGGCGCTATGACGCCAACCGGATCGGCGTGGGCGGGGGCGATCCCGAGGGCGAGGTCGGCTTCGTCCAGGTCCGTTACAAACTGCCGGGCGAGCGGGACTCGCGGCTGATGCAGCGTGTGGTGTCGAACAGCGGCGTCGGCCGGGTCTCGGCCCAGCCGCCGGAGAGCACGCGCTGGGCGCTGGCGGTGGCGGCCTTTGGCCAGAAGCTGCGCAACGATCCGTGGATGGGCGCGGGGTACGGCTGGGACGAAATTCTGGAACAGGCGCAGGGCGCGCGGGGCGACGACCCGTACGGCGAGCGGGCGGACTTCGTGCAGCTGGTGCGCGCGGCCGGGGGGATGGAGGGGCAGGCGCGGCCTTAGTCGGGGACCTTGTCATCCCGGACGCCGCGCAAGCGGCGATCCGGGACGGCAGCCATACAGCAACGAACTCCCGGAAATCGCAGCGCGATTATCCGGGAGCAGGGTGGCTCTCGCGCCAGGCGTGACCTGTCTCCCGGATAGCTGCCGCCGCAGCTTCCGGGAGTCTTTCTATTGTGGCGTGCGCCGTCCCGGCTCTCCGCTTCGCTTCGGCCGGGATGACAAGCCGCGAACCTTCGTCGAGCGGAGATCGGACGTCGTTGCGACAGCCCTCTCCCATCGGGAGAGGGTTCGTGCATGATTGCGCGTGACCGAAACCCTCTCCCCCAAAACCGCCCGCCGCATCGCCCTCTCCGCCCAGGGCTTCGGCCGCCAGCCCCCCGCTGCGCCCGGCCGGACGCACGTCCGCGACGTCGTGCGCAAGCTCGGCGTCGTCCAGATCGACAGCGTCAACGTCGTGACGCGGACCCACTACCTGCCGGCCTTCTCGCGGCTGGGCGACTATCCGCGCGAGGCGCTGGAGGCCGAGGCCTGGGGGGCGCGGCGCAATCTGTTCGAATACTGGGGCCATGAGGCGTCGCTGCTGCCGATGGACCTGCAGCCCCTGCTGCGCTGGCGCATGGCGCGGGCCGAGGGCGGGGCGATGTGGACTGGGCTGGCGCGGTTCGGGCGCGAGCGGCGCGACTATATCGACGGCGTGCTGACCGAGATCGAACGGCGCGGGCCGGTGACCGGCGCCGACTTCAACGACGCGCCGCGCGGGGCGCCCGGCTGGTGGTCGTGGTCGGACGGCAAGCGGGCGCTGGAGTGGCTGTTCTGGGCGGGCATGATCACCACCAGGACCCGACGCGGGTTCGAGCGGGTCTATGACCTGACCGAACGCGCCCTGCCCTCACGGGTCGTCGACCTGCCGACGCCGGACGAGGCCGACGCCCAGCGCGAGCTGGTGCGGATCGCGGCGCGGTCGCTGGGGGTGGCGACCCAGGCGGACCTTCGGGATTATTTCCGGCTGCCGCTCGCCGATGCAAAGGCGCGGGTGGCGGAGCTGGTCGAGGCCGGAGAGTTGACGCCTGTGACGATCAAGGGGTGGCGGCGTCCGGCGTATCTGAGGGCGGGGGCGCGGACGCCGCGCAAGGTGTCGGGCTCCGCCCTGCTGTCGCCGTTCGACAATCTGATCTGGACCCGCGACCGGACAGAGCGGCTGTTCGGGACGCGGGTGCGGCTGGAGATCTACACCCCGGCGCACAAGCGGACGCATGGCTATTACGTCCTGCCCTTCCTCGAGGACGAGGCGATCACGGCGCGGGTCGATCTGAAGTCGGACCGGCAGGCGGGTGTGCTGCGGGTGCAGGCGGCGTGGCGCGAGCCGGATGCCGCGGCGGAAACGCCCGAACGGCTGGCGGCGGAGTTGCGGCGGATGGCGGGATGGCTGGGGCTGGAGAGGGTCGAAGTCGCCGGCAAGGGCGACCTCGCGGAGGCGCTGAATTCGGTGACCAGTTCGTGACGATTTCGACCACGGATTCGGGGTCAGTTCGACCAGTCGGGCCGGACAGAGTCTGAAGGTTTATGAGGGTTGCGCCCTCACGCAGCGGTCATCCCTAAACGTCGAACTTCACGCCCTGGGCCAGCGGCAGGTCGCGGCTGAAATTCACCGTCTGGGTCTGGCGGCGCATATAGGCCTTCCAGGCGTCGGAGCCGGATTCGCGACCGCCGCCGGTGTCCTTTTCGCCGCCGAAGGCCCCGCCGATCTCGGCGCCGGAGGGGCCGATGTTGACGTTGGCGATGCCGCAGTCGGAGCCCCAGGCGGAGAGAAACTGCTCGGCCTCGCGCACGCTGTCGGTGAAGACGCAGGACGACAGGCCCTGCGGGACGGCGTTCTGCATGTCGACCGCCTCGTCGAAACCGGACCAGGTCATGACGTAGAGGATGGGGGCGAAGGTCTCGTGCCCGACCACCGCCGTCTGGGCCGGCATGCGGACGATGGCGGGGCGGACGTAGACCCCGTCGCGGTCGAGGCGATCGCCGCCGGCGATGATCTCTCCACCCTGTTGGACCGCCTGTGCGAGCGCTGTCGCGAAGCCGTGGGCGGCCGCGTCGTCGATCAGGGGGCCGACGAGAACGCCGTCCTCGCGCGGATCACCGACGGGCAGGGTCGTATAGGCCGCCTTGAGCCGGGCGATCAGGGCTTCGGCGATCGAGTCGTGGACCAGCAGGCGGCGCAGGCTGGTGCAGCGCTGGCCGGCCGTGCCGACGGCCGAAAAGGCGATGGCGCGGACGGCCATGTCGAGGTCGGCCGAGGGCGTGACGATCATGGCGTTGTTGCCGCCGAGCTCCAGCAAGGAGCGGCCGAGACGGGCGGCGACGGTCCGGGCCACGGCGCGGCCCATGCGGGTCGATCCGGTGGCGGAAACCAGCGGGATGCGGGAGTCGGCGGCCAGCGTCTCGCCAGCTTCGCGGCCGCCGATCACCAGCTGGCACAGACCTTCCGGGGCGTCGCCGAAGCGGGCGAGGGCGCGCTCGAGGATGGCGTGGGTCGCGAGGGCGGTCAGCGGCGTCTTTTCCGACGGCTTCCAGATCACCGGGTCGCCGCAGACGAGGGCGAGGCAGGCGTTCCAGGCCCAGACGGCGACCGGGAAGTTGAAGGCGGAGATGACCAGCACCGGGCCCAGCGGTTGCCAGGTCTCGCGCATATGGTGGCCGGGACGTTCGGAGGCGAGGGTGAGGCCGTAGAGCTGGCGCGACAGGCCGACGGCGAAGTCGCAGACGTCGATCATCTCCTGCACCTCGCCGAGACCCTCGGAGACGATCTTGCCGGCTTCGAGGGTGACGAGGCGGGCGAGGTCGTGTTTCGAGGCGCGCAGCTCCTCGCCCAGCAGCCGGACCAGTTCGCCGCGACGGGGGGCCGGCACGCGCTTCCAGGCGTGGAAGGCGGCGACCGAGCGCGCCACGGCGGCCTCGGCGGCGGGCGCATCGGCCGCGGCGACGACCGGTCCGGCCGAGCCGTCGACCGGCGAGCGGGTGGCGAAGCCGGCGGCGGCGAAGGCGGTCTCGGGCACGCCGAGGCGGCGCAGGATGT
>CAZGPS010000052.1:0-12330 GCA_964527675.1 uncultured Brevundimonas sp.
AGGTCGTGGCGGCCTACTGGATCTACCAGCGCCTGAACGGGCGGCCGTTGAACACCCTGGATGCGCTGGCCTCGGGGGCCACCCTCGCGCCCCTGGCGCTGGACTATGTGCCGCCGGCGCCGATCCAGCCGCTGGAAGTCGCGTCCGCTCCGGCGACCAGCGGCGCGCCGTAGGTCAGAGGCCGGACAGCAGCAGCGCCGGCAGGCAGCAGGCGATCACGATCAACAGCCCATAGACCATCAGGCTGGGTCGGCGGGACCGGGGCTGTTCGGCGGGCATCGACATGCTGACCCTGAACGCGTGCGCGTTGGCGAGGCTCCCGGAATACCGTTGTTGTCTTAAGGCGGCGTTCCGGCGAGCGGTTAACGAAAGGCTTCGGCCGACCATTCGAGGAAGTCGGGCTGGGCCAGCAGGGCGTCGCGGTAGGCCGCGGCCGATCCGTCATCGCCGTATTGCGCCAGATCGATCTGGAAATGGCGGAAGCGGGCGGCGACGGGGGTGAAGAAGGCGTCCGGGACCGACCAGTCGCCGAACAGATACGGCCCGCCCTCGCCGAAGCGGCGGCGCATCGCCATCCACAGCGAGACGATGCGGCGGATGTCGCGCTCAACGGCTTCGCCGGTGGGCGGCGGCGAGCGGTCGGGGCCGACCATCGTGTGGTCCGGGCCCATGCCGCAGTCGGTGCGCAGGGCCAAGAAGCCGCCGTGCATCTCGCAGGCCGCCGAGCGGGCCAGCCAGCGGGCGTGGGCGTCGGCCGGCCACAGCTTCGCCTCGGGATACCGCTCGGCGCACCAGACGGAGATGGCCATGGAATCCCATATGGTCTCGCCCTCGACGTTGAGCAGGGGGACGAGGCGTGACGGGGAAATCTGCTCCAGCTCGGCCTGTCCGGCGGGCGAATATATGTCGATCTCGCGCACCGTGAAATCGGCCTTGCAGCGCTTCAACACCAGCCAGGGGCGCAGCGACCATGTCGAATAGAGCCGCGGCCCGATAATCAGTTCCATGAGTCCCTCCGTTGACGAGCCGAGGCATAGACCGCGACCCGCGCCTGCGCCACGCCCGCGAGACCGAGTTCGCGAGGCTGAGCCACAAGCTGCGCTTGACTCGGGCCAGCCCCGGACCGAAACCCCGCGCCCATGATCATCCGCTATTCCCGCCCCGACGCCGTCGCCATCTGGTCGCAGGAGACCAAATACCGGATCTGGTTCGAGATCGAGGCGCACGCCGCCACGAAGATGGCCGAGCTGGGGGTGATCCCGACCGAGGCCGCCGAGGCGATCTGGGCCAAGGGCAAGGACGCGGTGTTCGACGCCGACCGCATCGACGAGATCGAGCGCACGACCAAGCACGACGTCATCGCCTTCCTGACCCATGTGTCAGAGATCGTCGGCGAGGAGGCGCGCTTCCTGCACCAGGGAATGACGTCCTCGGACGTGCTGGACACCTGTTTCGCGGTGCAGCTGGCGCGTTCGGCGGATCTGCTGATCGAGGGCGTCGAGCGGGTGCTGGCGGCGCTGGAGAAACGGGCGCAGGAGCACAAGTTCACGCCGTGCGTCGGGCGCAGCCACGGCATCCACGCCGAGCCGGTGACCTTCGGCCTGAAGCTGGCCGGCTATCACGCCGAGTTCCAGCGGGCGAAGCGGCGGCTGCTGACGGCGAAGGAAGAGATCGCCACCTGCGCCATCTCCGGGGCGGTCGGCACCTTCGCCAATGTCGATCCGGCGGTCGAAGCCTATGTCGCCGACAAGATGGGTCTGGCGATCGAACCGGTGTCGACCCAGGTGATTCCGCGCGACCGCCACGCGGCCTTCTTCGCGGCGCTGGGCGTCGTGGCCTCGTCGGTCGAGCGGCTGGCCATCGAGATTCGCCACCTGCAGCGCACCGAGGTGCTGGAGGCGGAAGAGTTCTTCGACAAGGGCCAGAAGGGCTCGTCGGCCATGCCGCACAAGCGCAATCCGATCCTGACCGAGAATCTGACCGGCCTGGCCCGGCTGGTGCGCTCGGCGGTGACGCCGGCGATGGAGAATGTCGCCCTGTGGCATGAGCGGGACATCAGCCATTCCTCGGTCGAGCGCGGCATCGGGCCAGACGCCACCATCCATCTGGACTTCGCCCTCCACAGGTTGGCCAGCGTGGTCGAGCGGCTGAACGTCTATCCCGAGAACATGGCGAAGAACCTCAACCTGCTCGGCGGGCTGGTGCATTCGCAGCGGGTCATGCTGGCCCTGACCCATGCGGGGGTGTCACGCGAAGACGCCTATGCCGCCGTTCAGGAGAACGCCATGAAGGTCTGGCGGGGCGAAGGGGCCTTCCTCGACTTCCTCAAGGCCGACGCGCGGGTGACCCTGCCGGAAGCCCAGCTCGAGGCCCTGTTCGACATCGGCTATCACACCAAGCACGTCGACACGGTGTTCGCGCGGGTGTTCGGGGCGGCGTGACCCGCAAGCGGGCCTTCGACCCGGTCGTCGACGCCCATACGCGGCTGCTGATCCTCGGCAGCCTGCCCGGAGACGCCTCCCTCAGGGTCGGACAGTACTATGGCCATCCGCAGAACGCCTTCTGGCGCCTGATCGGCGGCGCGATCGGGCGCGACCTGGCCGCCCTGCCCTATGAGGATCGGCTGGCGGCGCTGAAAACCGCGGGCGTCGGCCTGTGGGACGTCATCGCCAGCGCCGAACGGCCGGGCAGTCTGGACGCGGCGATCCGTCAGCCCGAGGCGGCCGATTTGCGGGGGCTGGTGCAGGGGCTGCCGGCCCTGCGCGCCGTGGCCTTCAATGGCGGCACGGCGGCGAAGTTGGGTCGGGCCGTGCTGGCGGACCCGCCGGGACTGACGCTGATCGACCTGCCCTCGTCGAGCCCCGCCCATGCGCGGCCATTTGCGGACAAGGCGGCCGCATGGGAGGCGTTGGCCGAGCTCCTCGCCTAGGTCCGCACCGTCCGCGGCGAAAAAATGGACGGGGGAGGCATCCTTTTGCCCGCCCGGCCATATTCCTTCGTGAGACCGCCCGGAGGGCGGCGTCACCCGGGGATGCGCCATGCCGTCGAATCGTCTGATCCTGGCCACCCTGACGGCCGTCGCCTTCACCGTGACGGCCTGCGAGCGCGAGCCGACCCCGGCCGACAGCGCGGTCCCACACCCGGCTCCGGTCGCGACCGGAGCGCCGGCCACCGAAGGCTCCGTCCTGATGCTGGCGCAGGGGGATCCGGATTTCACCACCCTGGTCAGCGCCCTGCAGACGGCGGGAATGGCGGCGACGCTGAACGGCCCGGGTCCGTTCACGATCTTCGCACCCAACAATGCGGCGTTCGAGAAGATTCCGGCGGCGAGGCGCGACGCCCTGAGTTCACCGGCGGGGCAGGCGGAGCTGAGACAGTTGCTGTCCTATCACGTGGTCCCGGGTCGGCTGGACGCCGCGGCGCTGGCGCAGCGAATCCAGGCGGGCGGGGGCGCGTTGACCCTGACCACCCTGCAGGGCGGGACGCTGACGGCGGGAACCGACGCCAGCGGTTCGATCACCCTGACCGATTCCGCCGGCGGCGTTTCAAGGGTGGTCGAGGCCGGCATGGCGGCCGGGAACGGTGTGATTTACGCCCTTGATAGGGTCGCGGAGCCCGGCTGACGGCGTCACAACCCATTCCGGCGTCGCCCTCCTCCCAACACGGCGCCGGCGGCGGATCGCCCCCAATCGATCCGCCCGGAAAGGTCGCAGCCGAAAGGCGGCGGCCTTTCGTCGTTGGACGTCGGCAGGGCCTATTCGCCGCTGCGAATCTGTTCGCGGGCGACCGAGGACAGTTCGTCCATCTTGCGGCGGATTTCGCCTTCCGAGACGACAAGACCGGCGCCTTCGAGGTCCTGGGCGATCTTGCGGTAGACGTCTTCCTCGCCCGGCTGTTCGAAGTCGGCCTTGACGATGGCGCGGCCGTATTCCTCGGCGCGATCGGCGTTGAGGCCCATCTTTTCAGCGGCCCACAGACCCAGCAGCTTGTTGCGCCGGGCGATCGCCTTGAATTCCTGTTCCTGATCGAGGGCGTATTTGGACTCGAAGCCCTTTTCCCGATCGTCGAAGGTCGTCATGGGCGTCTGCTGGCTCCGTCAGGCGGCCCGTGGCCGCGGTCGAGCAGGTCTATAGCTCGCCGGGAGCGGAACGCAACGGAAACCCTGCCGGTTCAATCGGGGTCGCTGTTTGTGTCGCAGCCCGCCTTCCGGTAAGGGGAGCCCTCGAATTCTCCCGCTCGCCCGATTCCGGATCGCGCCGCCCAGACCACCGTGCTGGCCGCGCGTTTTTCGTTTTCTGGCGAGGCCCCGCCCGGACCCGTGATGATGAACGTCAAGCGCAAGAAGCTCTACGAGGGCAAGGCCAAGATTCTGTACGAGGGACCGGAGCCCGGCACCCTGATCCAGTATTTCAAGGACGACGCCACCGCCTTCAACGGCGAGAAGAAGGCCCAGCTGGAAGGCAAGGGCGTCATCAACAACCGCATCAGCGAATTCGTCATGTCGCGCCTGAACGGCATCGGCGTGACCAACCACTTCATCAAGCGGCTGAACCTGCGCGAGCAGCTGATCCGCGAGGTCGAGATCATCCCGCTGGAGGTCGTCTGCCGCAACGTGGTCGCGGGCTCGATGAGCCAGCGCCTCGGCATCGACGAGGGCACGCCCCTGCCCCGCTCGATCATCGAATTCTATCTCAAGAAGGACGAGCTCAACGACCCGATGGTCACCGAGGAGCACATCACCGCCTTCAACTGGGCCACGACCCAGGAGCTGGACGACATCCTGGCCATGACGGTGCGGGTAAACGACTATCTGTCAGGCATGTTCGGCGCCGTCGGCATCACCCTGGTCGACTTCAAGATCGAGTTCGGCCGGGTGTGGGAGAACGACTTCAGCCGGGTCATCCTGGCCGACGAGATCAGCCCCGATTCGTGCCGCCTGTGGGACACCAACACGGGCGAGAAGCTGGACAAGGACCGCTTCCGCCGCGATCTGGGCAATGTCATCGAGAGCTACACCGAGGTGGCCCGCCGCCTCGGCATCATGAAGGATATGCCGACCGTGATTCAGGGGGGACTGCACTGATGGCGAGGGTCAAGGTTCACGTCTTCCTCAAGCCCGGCGTGCTGGATGTGCAGGGCAAGGCCGTCGAAGGCGCCCTGCACGGTCTCGGCTGGGCCGGGGTCGGCGGCGCCCGCGTCGGCAAGCTGATCGAGTTCGACCTGGAAGGCGTGGACGATCCCGCCGCCGAGGCGAAGAAGATGTGCGAGCAGTTGCTGGCCAACACCGTGATCGAAAGCTACCGCGTCGAGATCGCGTGAAACGCGGCCTGAAGCTGGTCGTCGCCCTGCTGGTGCTGGCGGGGTGTCTGGTCTTCGCGACCGCGCTGGCCGGCGGGTTGATGGACGATAGCGCCTTCACCCCGGCGGCGAAGGACGCGGCGCACTAGGGGCGACTTTCGGCGTGTCGCTGCGTTAGGTTGGGCAGACCCCAGACAGAGGAGGACGCGCCATGACCTTCACCCTCACCTCCAACGACATCACCGACGGCGGCGTCCTGCCGGACGCGCAGGTGCAGGCCAGGGGCAACACCTCGCCGCATCTGAAATGGTCGGGCGCGCCGGAGGGGACGAAGAGCTTCGCCGTCACCTGCTACGATCCGGACGCGCCGACGGGGTCGGGCTTCTGGCACTGGACCGTGGCCAATATCCCCGCCGATGTGACCGAGCTGCCGACGGGCGGGCCGGTTCCGGCCGGGGCGGTCGAGGGGCGCACCGATTTCGGCGAGCCCGGCTACGGCGGAGCCGCCCCGCCGCCGGGGCACGGGCCGCACCGCTATGTCTTCACCGTCTTCGCCGTGGACACGGAGCGGCTGGAGGTGACTCCGGACAATTCGGGGGCGGTGTTCGGCTTCAATCTGCATTTCCACACTCTCGCCCGGGCCTCGATCACCACCACATACGAGAACACCGGCCAAGGCTGATCCGGCGCCCTGACAAGGCGGGCGAACGATGCTAGAGGCGCGCCCATGAGCGCAGCCGTCATCGTCTTCCCGGGGTCCAACTGCGACCGCGACTGCAAGGTCGCGATCGAACGCTCGACGGGCGAGACCGTCGACATGGTCTGGCACCAGGAGACGGAACTGCCGTCCGGGCTGGACCTGATCGTCCTGCCGGGCGGGTTTTCCTATGGCGACTATCTGCGCTGCGGGGCCATGGCGGCGCAGTCGCCGGTGATGCAGGCGGTGAAGAAGGCCGCGGACGACGGAGTCGCCGTGGTCGGCATCTGCAACGGCTTCCAGATTCTGTGCGAGGCGGGGATGCTGCCGGGCGCCCTGCTGAGGAACGCCGGGCTGAAATATGTCTGCAAGCCGGTCAGCCTGACCGTCGCCAACGGCCAGACCCGTTTCACCGCCGGCTATCAGGGCCAGCGCGAGGTCATCATGACCCAGGGCAATGGCGACGGAAACTATTTCGCCGACGCCGAAACCCTCGCCCGGATCGAGGGCGAGGGCCAGGTGGTGTTCCGCTATGTCGACAACCCCAACGGGTCGGTCGGCGACATCGCCGGGCTGCAGAACGCCCGCGGAAACGTGCTGGGGATGATGCCCCACCCGGACCGGGCGTTCGAGGACGAGCTGGGCTCAGCCGATGGCGCGACCCTGTTCCGGAGCGTGTTCGCGGCCGCTTGACCATTCCCTCCGGTTGAGTCCGGAATGGGGAATGAATCATCTGTTCCGCCTCGCCGTCGTCGGCCTCTGCGCCACTGTCCTGATCATGCCGACGGCGTCGGCGGCTCAATCCCCCGCCCCGACCTTCGCCCCAGCGCAAGACTGGGTCGTGACGCGCTTGCGCGAAAGAGACACCCTCATCGCCAGTGCGTCGTTCGACAACGGCATCACGATTGCGGCGCGATGTTCGGGCAAGGCCTTCGCCCTGATCTTGACTGGCCTGCCGGAGGTCGACCGGTCGGAAACCATGCGGCAGCTCATTCTGCTGGTTGGCGAGGACGCAGAAGAACACCCCTATACCTGGACGGTCGCCTCAGATCGCACTGTCGCGTTCAGCCGAGCACCCGCGATCCTCACGCGGCGGCTGATTGAGGGCGGCGTGTTTCAGGTCATCGTCCCCGGCGAGCCGGGAGGGCCGAGGACGCGGTATGTGATGAGCCTGAGCCCGTCGGAGTCAGCGTTGCAGCAGGCGCTGACGCACTGCGACCGGCCGGTCGAAAACCCACGCGACGCGACGCTCATCGGTGACGCCAAGGGTCTTCCCACCGGCCTCACGTGGGAGCGGATGCCCGTCGTGGAGTTTCCGTCTGCCTCCGTGCACGGCGCGTCTAATGGAGGCAGCGTGACCATGAGTTGCCTCGTCGGCTCGGGCCGACGGCTTTGCGAATGCATTTGCGAGGACGAATTTCCCGCCGGATTTAATCTGAGCCAAGCGGTCCGCCGATCTCTGGGAGCCGCCCGGATCGGGCAGAATGAAGAGGCGCGCGCCGCCGGAATACCCCTTGAGGGGCAGATGGTCCTGTTCACCGTCCTGTTCGCGGTGGCCCGGGATTGATGCCCCCTAGACGCCGTCGGCGTCGGTCTCCGCTGCGCCCTGCACCCCGATCGACTGATCCAGCGCGTCATCGTCGCCGGCGTTGACCGCGACGCCGTTCTCCATGTCAGGACCTTCATCTGGCGTGCGGACGCCGCCGGGGTCGCGCTGGGCGTTCAGCTCACGCGCGCCGAGGCCGAGGCCCTGCTCGCGGGCGCGGTCGGCCTGGACGGTGTCGGTTTCGAAATGCGGGGTCTCTTCGGGGCGGTCGGTCTGGTCGGCCATGGGGATCTCCTTTGCAGGGAGAACCCGGCGGGCGCCGCGCAAGTTCCGGCCCGAATGAACCAAGCGGGACCCGGGCGCGTAGAGTCGGCAACAGCCACGCTGGCGGGAGCCCCCATGTCCTCGATCATTCGCCCCAACCCCGCGCAGATGACCCGCCGGATGATTGTGTTGGCGACGGCCGTCTTCGCCGTCGTCATCGGCCAGGCCCAGATCCTGATGGGATGGGGCCAGTCGCCGGCGGAGTTCGCCGCCGACAGCGACGAGACGTTACGGGTCGCCGGCTACGCCTTTTCGATCTGGGGCGTGATCTATCTGGGGCTGCTGGTGTACGCCGTGCGGCAGGCGCTGCCGCAGACCGGCGAGAGCCTGCTGATCCACCGGTTCGGCTGGCCGTCGGCGGCGGCCTTTCTCGGCATTGGCTGGTGGATCGTCGCGGCGGCGTTCGACTGGGAGACGGCGACGATCGTGCTGATTTTCGCCTCGCTGGCGATGCTGCTGGTCCCGCTGCTGCTCAACGCCGGCGCCATCCGCGCGCTGGCGCGGAGCGACCGGGACCGCTGGATGGTGGTCTGGCCGCTGGCCCTGCTGGCCGGTTGGCTGACGGTGGCGGCGCCGCTGAACCTGCTGACCGTGGTGACGGGCAACGAGGCCCTGCCCGCCATGCTCAGCCCGACGGTCTGGGCGATGCTGGCGATCGTCGGGGTCGGGCTGGTGGCGGTCGGCGTGACCTGGCGGCTGCGGACGCTGGCCTACGCCCTGCCGATCGCCTGGGGTCTGCTGGGCGCCTTCGTGGCCGAGCAGGAGCGGAACGGGGTGCTGGCTTATTTCGCGCTGGTCGTGGCGGTGGCGGTGCTGGTCGCCGCGGTGATTCTGAGCTTCCGCCTTCGCTCAGGGGTCGAACGCGCCGTCGACTAATCCGCTTCGGGGTTGTCCCGCGGGTCGTGGTCGGGGTCGCCGACGTCGAAGGCGCCGGTCTCATCGAAGCCGACACTGCCGACCCCGACGGCCGAGCCGGTCAGACGCTGGCGGCGACTGGCCATAGCGACGGCGGGTGCAGCCGCGTCCATGGCCCGGGTGACCTCGGGGTCGTTGGAGCGGTCCATCTGCTGATGGTCCGGATGGGTCGGAGCGGTCTCGGCAGGCGTGCGGGCCATCAGACGCCCTCCCCGTCAGCGCCTTCGTCGTCGTTGGCGGCGTGTTTGCCCATCCGTTCGGCGGCGGCGCTGGCGCCGGCGTCGTCGGCGGCGATCTCGGGCTCGTCCGGGTCAGCGGGGGTGGCGGCGGGGTCGATGGGCTGGTCGGTCATGGCGGCCTCCATGGGTTTCGCCGGATTCAATGGCGGGGCGGCGGCGATGTTCCGTCGGGATGGCTGACAGGCGCCCCATCTGCGGCTAGAAGGCGCGGCCATGAGCGCTCCGCAAAAGACCATGGCCGAACTGGCCGCCGAATACGGCCTGGCCCCCAATGAGTATCAGGTGGTCCTCGACCGGCTGGGGCGCGAGCCGAACAACGTCGAACTGGGCGTCTTCTCGGTGATGTGGTCCGAGCACTGCTCGTACAAGTCGTCGAAGATCCATCTCGGCAAGTTTCCGACGAAGGGGCCGCGCGTGATCTGCGGGCCGGGCGAGAACGCCGGCGTCATCGACATCGACGACGGCGACGCCTGCATCTTCAAGATGGAGAGCCACAACCACCCGTCCTACATCGAGCCCTACCAGGGCGCGGCGACGGGCGTCGGCGGGATCATGCGCGACGTCTTCACCATGGGGGCGCGGCCGGTGGCCCTGCTCAACGCCCTGCGCTTCGGCGATCCGTCGCACGAGAAGACCAAACGGCTGGTCAAGGGCGTGGTCTCGGGCATCGGCGGCTACGGCAACTGCGTCGGCGTGCCGACGGTGGCGGGCGAGACCAATTTCCACGCCGGATACAACGGCAACATCCTGGTCAACGCCATGTGCGTGGGCGTGGCCAAGGCCGACGCCCTGTTCTATTCGGCGGCCCCGGCCCCGGGCCTGTCGGTGGTCTATTTCGGATCGAAGACGGGGCGAGACGGCATCCACGGCGCGACCATGGCCTCGGCCGAGTTCGACGAGGACTCCGACGAGAAGCGGCCGACGGTGCAGGTCGGCGATCCCTTCGCCGAGAAACTGCTGATCGAGGCGACGCTGGAGCTGATGGCCTCGGGCGCGGTCGCCGCGATCCAGGACATGGGGGCGGCGGGCCTGACGTCTTCCTCGGTCGAGATGGCCGGCAAGGGCGAGGTCGGCATCGAGCTGAACATGGACATGGTGCCCCAGCGCGAAGAGGGCATGACCGCCTACGAGATGATGCTGTCGGAAAGCCAGGAGCGGATGCTGGCGGTGCTGAAGCCGGGCCGCGAGGAAGACGGCTACCGCATCTTCAAGAAATGGGGTCTGGACGCCGCTGTGATCGGCGTGACCACCGACACCGGCCGTCTGGTGCTGAAGCATCACGGCGAGACGGTGTGCGACGTGCCGCTGGCCCCGCTGTTCGACGACGCTCCGCTGTACGACCGGCCGTGGGTTCAGCCCGAGCTGCAGCCGCGCCTCGATTCCAAGACCATCCCCGCGCCGGACAGCTGGGTCGATGCGGTGATCAAGGTGCTGTGCTGCCCAGACATGGCCTCGAAGCGCTGGATCTGGGAGCAGTACGACCGCCACGTCATGGCCGACACCCTGCAGGACTCGGCCACCGGCGCCGACGCCGGGGTGGTGCGGGTGCATGGCACGGACAAGGGTCTGGCCATGACCTCGGACTGCACGCCGCGCTATGTGCAGGCCGACCCGTATGAGGGCGGCAAACAGGCCGTGGCCGAGGCTTGGCGCAACCTGACGGCCGTCGGGTCGCGGCCCATCGCCATCACCGACAATCTGAATTTCGGCAATCCGCAGCGGCCCGAGATCATGGGCCAGATCGTCCGCGCCATCGACGGCATGGCCGAGGCCTGCCGGGTGCTGGACTTCCCGGTCGTGAGCGGCAACGTCAGCCTCTATAACGAGACCAATGGCGCGGCCATTCCGCCGACCCCGACGGTCGGGGCGGTCGGCCTGCTGACCAACTACGACATCGTCACCGGCTTCTCGGGCATGAACGAGGGCGACGTGCTGGTGCTGATCGGCGACACGGTCGGCGAGCTGGGCTCCTCGATCTATCTGCGCGAGGTTCTGGGACGCGAGGACGGGGCGCCGCCGCCCGTCGATCTGGCGCTGGAGCGGAAGACCGGCGACTTCGTGCGCGGCCAGATCGAGGCGGGGGCCCTGACCGTGGTGCACGACCTGTCGGACGGCGGGCTGATCGGCGCCGCGGCGGACCTGGCGTTGGCGTCGGACGTCGGCGTCGATCTGGATGCGACGTCGGCGGCCCATGCCCACATCCTGCTCTTCGGCGAGGACCAGGCGCGCTATCTGGTGGCCGTGCCGGACGCGACGGACATCCTCGCGGCGGCCCAGGCGGCCGGGGTTCACGCCAGCATCGTCGGGCGGGCGAAGGGGCGCGACTTCGCCTCGGGCGGGCCGGAGGGCGACCTGTTCCGCCTGCCGCTGGATCACCTGCGCGAGATGCACGAAAGCTGGATGCCGGACTGGATCGAAGGTCGGGCATGAGGCGCCGGACGGCTTTGACGTTGGCGGCGGGACTCGGGTTGGCGGCCTGCGAGGGCGGCGGCGATCCGGTCGAACAGGCGCTGCGCGACGCCTCGGCCGCGCGTCAGGCTGCGGCGACGCCGACCACGGCCGAGGTTGAGGCCGCGCGCCCGGTTCCGGATGCCGATCGGGCCTATGTCGAGGCCGCCATTGAGGAACACCGCGACGCCATCGCCCGCGCCGAGGCGTCCCTGACGGCGTCGTCCGATCCGGCGCGGCGCCGGCTGGCCGAGCGGACGATCGAAACGCGCCGGGCCGAGATCGCGGCGTTGCAGGCGTGGAAGCCGGCCGCCGCAACGGGCGAGTGACGAGCGTCACATTTTCCGGCTAGGTCGGGCTGACCCGAACCGCGGAGCCCGCCCCATGACCCTGCCCACCTCCGTCTCCCGCCGCGGCCTGATGCTGGCGCTCGGCGCCGGCGGCGTGGCGCTGGGCGCCGGTCGTCAGGCGCTGGCCGATCCGGTGTTCGCGGAATATCCATTCCAGCTCGGCATCGCCGCCGGCGATCCGACGCCGGACGGCTTCGTCATCTGGACCCGGCTGGCGCCCCGCCCGCTGGAGATCGGCCACGGCATGCCGTCGGCGCCCGTGCCGGTCAAATGGGAGGTGGCGACCGATCGCGGCTTCGCCAATGTGGCGCGCAAGGGCGAGGCCGTCGCGCGGCCGGAGATGGGCCACGCCGTCCACGTCGAGGTCGAGGGGCTGGAGCCGGGGCGTGAGTATTTCTACCGCTTCACCGCCGGAGCCGAGCGAACGCCATGGGGTCGGGCGAAGACGGCGCCGGCCGTGGGCGCGGCGGTCGGCCAGGTGCGCTTCGGCGTGCTGGGCTGCCAGGCCTATGA
>CAZGPS010000052.1:12430-15185 GCA_964527675.1 uncultured Brevundimonas sp.
TGGGCGCGGCGGTCGGCCAGGTGCGCTTCGGCGTGCTGGGCTGCCAGGCCTATGAGCAGGGATTCTATACCGGCCATCGCAAGGCCGCGGCTGAGGATTTCGACTTCGTCTACTGCTACGGCGACTACATCTACGAGGGGCGGGGCAACCGCACCTATACCGGCTCGGGCGGGACCATCGAGAACCCGCGCCAGCATGTCGGCGGCGAGACCTATTCGCTGGACGACTACCGGCGGCGCTATGCGCAGTACAAGCTGGATACGGACCTGCAGGCCAGCCATGCGGCGGCGGCGTGGTTCGTCACCTGGGACGATCACGAGATCGCCAACAACTGGGTCGGGGACATCGACGACGGCGTGCCGCCCGAGGTGTTCCTGTTGCGCCGGCAGGCGGCGGCCCAGGCCTTCTATGAGCATATGCCGTTGCGGCGCTCAGCCTTCCCGCGCGGGGCGGACATCCAGCTGTATCGCCATGCGACGTGGGGAAATCTGCTGGACCTGAACCTGCTCGACACGCGGCAGCACCGCACCGATCAGCCCTGCGGCGACGCCTGGGCGACGACCTGCGAGGGCGTGTCGGACCCGCGGGCGCAGGTGCTGGGCGAGGCGCAGGAGGCGTGGCTGTACCGCAACCTCGAGCGCAGCAGCGCCCACTGGAAGGTGCTGGCGCAGCAGATCATGGTGATGGATCTGGACCGCAAGGAAGGACCGGAGCCCGGATACAACCTCGACACCTGGGCGGGATACCGCATCCCGCGCCAGCGGCTGCTGGACCGGCTGCGCGACCGCCGGATCGGCAACACTGTCGTCCTGACGGGCGACGAGCACCAGAACTACGCCGGGGAGCTGTACACCGACAGCCGTAACCCTGAAGGGGCGCCGGTGGCGGCGGAGTTCGTCACCACCTCGATCAGCTCGTCGGGCGACGGCGTCGACCAGCGCCCGGACGGCCGCCGTTATCTGGCCGACAACCCGTTCCTGAAGTTCAACAACGCCCAGCGCGGCTATGTCGTCTGCGACGTGACGCCGGAGCGCTGGCGGACCGAGTTCAAGGTGCTGGACAAGGTGTCGGACAAGGGCGGCACGCTAACGACGCGGGCGACCTTCGCGGTGGCGAGCGGGGACGCGCGGGTGGTCGCGGCCTGAGCTCCGGACGGCCGAGCGGCGCCCCCCGCATCGCGCACCGCCGGCCGGCTACGGTCACTGTCCGCTGAGGTACTCTGTCGGCTCGACCAGTACATAGCCCGGCGTGGTCGAGGCGAAATGGCGCAGCCAGTAGGCGTGCCCGGCGCCGAACATGAGCACGATCCGGTCGCCGGGTTTGGCCACCTGCAGGAGCTTGGCGAAGATCACGGCGTTGCGGGTGTACCAGCGACCGTTCAGCTCCGCGCCCGGCAGGTCGTCTCCCGCGCCGAACGACAGGAAGCGGTAGTACATCCCCGCATTGGCGGTCGACATCGGGAAGTCGGGCGCGTTCACCTCGGCGAGCAGACGGCCGAGGGTCTCGGTGCGCTGGCGGCGTTCGAGATCCGCAATGAACTCGCGAGCCACGCCGCCAAGGGCCTGAAGGTCGCCTGCCCTGCCGTTGGCGTCCGCCCAGGCGGACACGGCGCCATAGGGGAAGTAGGTCGGCTGGCCCTCCCTGTCCTTTTCATCAACCGCATAGACCCGGGTGACCCCGGCCAGGTCTGCGAGGCGGTAGCCGATCTGCACCCGCTCGTCCGGCTGGGACAGCAGCCAGTCGGGGCGGTATTCGGGGAAGCGGACATCGACCATGGTCGCCGGGTCGGGCGCGACCCGTTCGATGGCGATGGCGGTCGGGCGGAAGCGCGCCAGGTCTTCCGCAATGCGGGCCAGCTGGGCCTGCTTCTCGGGCGTGGTGACCGGGTCGATGCGGGCGTTGTTGACGTCCCGGCCCGGGTTGTCGAGGTGGGGCACGCCCAGCACCATGACCCGGATCGGCTCGGGGGCCGGGGTCTGCGCCACGGCGGCGGTCGGCAGGACGAGGGCCGCGACGGCGGCGAGGATTTTCAGCATGACAGGGCTCCACGAAGGTTTTCGCAGAGACGCCGCGGCAGAGCTTCGTGGATGCAGGGCGGCGGATTAACTCTTCGACAGGGTCAAAGCGCCGGAATCGTCTGGCTCAGCCGGCCGCCGACCCGGATCGGCTCGACACGGGTGGCGAGGCCGGTCCTGTCGTCCGTCTCGACATAGACGCCGCAAATGGTCGCCGGGCCGTGGGCCGGGACATAGCGGCCGCCGGACAGGCGGGTGGTGAAGCGCCGCAGGGGCTCTTCCTTCTCGTTGCCGATGACGCTGTCGTAGTCGCAGCAGCCGCCGGCGTCGGTCTGATAGGCGGTGCCGCCGGGCAGGATCTGGCAGTCGGCGGTGGGCACATGGGTGTGGGTGCCGACCACGAGGCTGGCCCGGCCGTCGCAGAAATGGCCCATGGCCATCTTCTCGGAGGTCGCCTCGCAGTGCATGTCGACGATGATGGCGTCGGCGGCGACCCCCATCGGGCAGGAGGCCAGCTCCTTTTCGACCGCGCTGAAGGGGCAGTCCATAGGGTCCATATGGATGCGGCCCAGCACATTCATGACCAGCACGGTCTTGCCGGAATGGGTCTCGAACAGGTTGGCGCCGGCGCCGGGGGCGTCCATCAGACGCGGATAGTTGGCCGGCCGGATCAGGCGCGGCTCGCGCACGATATAGGTCAGGGCCTCGCGCTGGTCCCAGCTGTGGTTGCCCAGGGTCAG
>CAZGPS010000053.1:0-15171 GCA_964527675.1 uncultured Brevundimonas sp.
GAAGTTCGGGATCACGGCCGAGGCCGTGGTCGCGGCGGTCAAGGCGCGGCTCTAGCCCCATGAGCCGGCTTGGCGCCGTCAGCCTGCTGGTGCGCGACTATGACGAGGCGTTGGCCTTCTATGTCGGCAAGCTGGGCTTAGAACCGGTCGAGGACTCCGACCTGGGCGGCGGCAAGCGCTGGGTGACGGTGCGGCCGCGCGGCGGGGAGACGTCGCTGCTGCTGGCGAGGGCCATGACCGATGCGCAGCGCGCCCGGGTCGGCGATCAGGCCGGCGGCCGCGTGTGGCTGTTCCTCGAGACCGACGATTTCGCCCGCGACCATGCGGCCTGGACCGCCGCGGGCGTGGTGTTCCGCGAGGCGCCGCGGCGGGAGCCGTATGGCGTCGTCGCGGTGTTCGAGGATCTGTACGGCAACGCCTGGGACCTGATCGAGCCCGCCCGGACCGGAGACTGACCATGCGCATCGGCACCCCCCTGTCGGACACCGCCACCCGCGTCATGCTGCTGGGCTCCGGAGAGCTGGGCAAGGAGGTGGCCATCGAACTGCAGCGGCTCGGCGCCGAGGTGATCGCGGTCGACCGCTATCCCAACGCCCCGGCGATGCAGGTGGCGCACCGCAGCCACGTCATACCGATGACCGATCCGCAGGTGCTGGCCGGGCTCATCGCCGCCGAGCACCCGCACATCATCGTGCCGGAGATCGAGGCCATCGCCACGGAGGTATTGGTCGAGATCGAGGCGGCGGGCCACGCCGTGGTCATCCCGACGGCGCGGGCGGTGCACCTGACCATGAACCGCGAGGGCATCCGGCGGCTGGCGGCGGAAGAATTGGGCCTGCCGACCTCGCCCTACGCCTTTGTCGGCAGCGCGGCCGACCTGGCTGAGGCGGCCCGGCGGATCGGCCTGCCAGTGTTCGTCAAGCCGGTGATGTCGTCGTCGGGAAAGGGCCAGTCGATGATCGAGACGATCGACGAGGCCGACGCCGCCTGGACCCATGCCCAGTCCGGCGGGCGGGTCGAGACGGCGACGGTGATCGTCGAGGGCCGGATCGACTTCGATTTCGAGATCACCCTGCTGACGGTGCGGTCGATGAGAGACGGAGCCGTCCGGACTGACTTCTGCGCCCCGATCGGCCACCGGCAGGTCAAGGGCGACTATGTCGAGAGCTGGCAGCCACAGGCGATGACGCCGGCGGCGCTGGCGGCGGCGCAGGCCATCGCCGGCAAGGTGACGGAGGCCCTCGGCGGACTGGGCGTGTTCGGGGTCGAGCTGTTCGTGAAGGGCGATCAGGTCTGGTTCTCGGAGGTGTCGCCGCGGCCGCACGACACCGGACTGGTGACCCTGGCGACCCAGACGATGAGCGAGTTCGCCCTGCACGCGCGGGCCATCCTCAGCCTGCCGGTCGACGTCAGTCAGCGCGAAATCGGCGCCAGCGCGGTCATCTACGGCGGCCTCGACGCCGCCGGGATCGCCTTCGAAGGCGTGGCGGAGGCGTTGGCGGTTCCGACGGCCGACCTGCGCCTGTTCGGCAAGCCCGAGAGCTATGAGCGGCGGCGGATGGGCGTGGCGACGGCGCGCGGCGACACGGTCGAGCAGGCGCGGGACCGGGCCCGCGAGGCGGCTTCCCGGGTCCGGCCTGTCGCAGGCTAGAGCGGGGCCGCGGCCTCGACGCGCACCTGCGGAGCGGTGGTCAGGGCGGCGATCGCGAGGTCGAGGACAGGGTCCGCCTCGCCCGCTCCGGCGTCCAGGGCGGATGCGGTCAGGTCGGGCGTGACGCCGCGCTTTTCCAGCCGCACGCCGCCGGCGGTGACGAAGTCCGAGCGGCTCAGGCTGAGGCGGCCGCCGTCAGGCAGGTGGCTGTCCTGTGAGATCAGCACGGATCCGGCGGTCGGTTCCCCCACCACCACGGCGCGTCCCGCTTCCTGCAGGGCGGCGGGGGTCAGTTCGGCGGCGCTGCGGCTGTTGCCGTCGACCAGAACAGCGACGTCATTGGCCGCGGGGGCTTCAAGGTCGCCGCAGCCGCCTGCGGTCCTGAGCGGAATGGTCCGGCCTGAACGGGTGGTTCGGGTGGCCCAGACACGATCCCGGGGCAGAAAGCAGCTCAACACAGCCTCGGCCTCCAGCAGCCGCCCGCCCGGATTGCCGCGCAGGTCGAGGACGACATCGGTCTCGGGTGACAGGCCGGCGAGTTGCCTGCCCATCCAGTCGCCGAGACCGGCATCGAAGGCGTCGACACGCAGAACCGCCACGCCGGGGCGCGTCAGGTCAGCCGTGAAGGGCGGGCGGGGCTGCAGGATCCGGGGGGTGATCGTCAGCGAGCGATCCACACCTTCCGGATCCGAGAAGGCGAGGCTCACCGCCTGCCCCTCAAAGACATCGAGCTCGGGCGACCAGGCGGCAGGACCGGTGGCGTCCAGTCGCCAGCCGACGCTGACGCCCGCAGCCGCCGCGGGGGAGTCTTCGCGGACCTTTTCGACGACATAGTAGCCGGGCTTGTCGGGGTCGGGCCGCAGGGTGACGCCGATGGCGGGGCGGGGCTGGTGGAGGGTGTCCAGACGCCGGGCCACGGCCGGGGCGGCGGCGCCGGCGTGCTCGTCGTCCAGCAGGGCCAGCATCTCGCCGAGAACCCGGTACAGCCGGCGGTCATCGGGCGCGGCGAGGGCCTGGGGCCGGAAGGTCCGGCGGGCGCCGTCCCAATCGACGCCGTGCAGGGCGGGGTCATAATACTGGCCCCGCACTTCATTCCAGACGCGGTCGAAGACCCGCTGGTTCATCCGCGCCCGCTCGCGGGTGGGGCGGGCCGCAGCCTCCGCAGTCATCTCCGCCGCATGGCCGACGGGATGCTCACGCGCCAGGGCGGGCGCCGCGAGGAGCGCAAGGCTCATCGCGGCTGACCCGGTCAGCCCCAGCAGCAGTCGGCGAAGGTTCATCGCCGCCACGTTAGGGCGACCGGCCGCTGCTCTTCAATCACGAATGCGCCAGGCTGGATCAATCCTCGTCGCCGCCGGGGACATCGAGCCGGCGGGTGAACACCTGGACATCGTGGCCACGTCCCCGTTCCCCTTCCTCGATGAAGCCCGAGCGGTCGACGTCCATGCGGGCGAAGGCCTCGCGCAGCGGCCCGGTGAACTCGGCCTCGCTGAGCCTGCCGTCCCCGTCCTTGTCCATGTCCGCATGGCCGCCAGGGCCGCCCGACTGACGGATTTCGAAGCGGGACTCCCCGCCGGGCGCACCGCGGACCGGGCCGTGGATCACGACCGGCCCGGCGGACCCTCCGGGCGCGCGCACGACGATCTCGTGTTCCTCGCGCCTGCCCTCGCCGCCCCCGGGGTGACGCATCTCGAAGCGACGGACGCCCGGCCCGCCCTCGGCACCGCCGTGAAAGACCAGGACATTGCCGACTCCGGACGAACCCTGGCCGGCCGGCAGCTCTTCCGCGGACAGGCGCCCGTCACCGTCGGCATCGATCCGGGTGAAATGGTCGTTCATTGGAGCCGCGAACTCCTCGCGCGAGACCTGGCCATCGCCGTCCTTGTCCAGCGAGCCCGGACCGTCCGGCCCCACGACCATGACACGGGTGAAGGTTTCACGCGGGGCCGGCGGCGCGGGCGGGTCCTGCATGAGGACGGCGGAGAGGGCGATGAGGGTCAGCATGGGCGTCGGCTCCCGTTGATCAGGAGACGGTTGGACCATGGCGGCCTTGCGAGCGTGTTTCAGCCTTCCGCCCGTTTGTTTCAGCCCTGAAATGACGCGGGCGCCGCAGTTGGGCACAATGGCCGCATGCAAGCCGAACCCGCCCCGCGCATCCTCGTCGTCGACGACGACCCCGGCATCCGGGAGGTGCTGACCGATTATCTGATCCAGCACGGCTATGCCGCCGAGGGAGCGGCGACCGCGGCGGAGATGGATCGGGCCATCGCCGCCCGGCCGCCCGATCTGATCGTGCTGGATCTGATGATGCCGGGCGAGGACGGACTGTCGGTCTGCCGGCGTCTGTCCGGCAAGGGGCCGCCCATCGTCATGCTGTCGGCCATGGGGGAGGACACCGACCGGATCATCGGCCTGGAACTGGGCGCCGACGACTATCTGGCCAAGCCGTGCAATCCGCGCGAACTGCTGGCCCGGGTGCGGGCGGTGCTGCGCCGGCCGAGGGAGGCGGGCGAGGACGCGGGGCCGTGCCTGGCCTTCGCCGGCTGGCGGCTGGACCTGATGCGACGCGACCTGACCCGGCCTGACGGGAAGACGGTGGCCCTGTCTGCCGGAGAGTTCGCCCTGCTGCGCGCCTTCGTCGAGCGGCCGGGGCGGCTGCTGACCCGCGACCAGTTGCTGGAACGGGCGCGGGGCGCCGACAGCGAGGTGTTCGACCGGGCCATGGACGTGCAGATCAGCCGCCTGCGCAAGAAGCTGGACGACGGGTCGGGTCTGGAGATGATCCAGACCCGGCGGGGCGAGGGCTATATGTTCGACGTCAGGGTCGAGCGGCGGCACGGCGCCGCTCGGAGCGACACGTGAAACGCCCCTCCTCCCTGCCGGTCTTGGTCCAGGTGGCGGCGCTGGCGACCCTGGCTGTGGTGATGTCCCAGGCCGTGGCCTTCGGGGTCGTGGTGCTGGCCCCTGAGCCGCGGCCGGCGGGTTTCAGTATCGAGGCCGCGGCGAACGCCTTGAAGGGAGAGCCCGCCGAGACATCGGACGGCCGGGCCCTGAAGCGACGGATCACCGACTTGCCGGTCTCGCCCGCGGGCGCTGACCGGGTCGATCCGATGGCCCTGGCCATATCAGCGGGATTGGCCGAGCGGCTGGGCGTTGAACCAGACAGGGTGCGGGTGGCGGTCGAACGGGGCCATCTCCGACGGCCCTCCCCGCCGCCAGGCGAAGATCCCGGCCGGGTGAATTTCCTGGTCGTGCGGCCCGGCGCCACTGGCCGGGTGTTCGAGGCGGACGGCGGAGGTCCGGCGCGTGGAGCCACGGGACCGAATCCCGGCCGGGCCGAGGTGACGGCGCAGATCAAGATGCGCCAGCCGGTCCCCCGCGGGGACGACGGCGCCATCGCCATCAACTCGACCACACGGCAGTTCACCATCCTGACCCATCGCCTGACCTTCGCGCCGTTCTCGGCGTCTGTGCGTCAGCCCGACGGCCGGTGGGCCACGGTCGAACCGCCCCGCGGCCTGCTGTCGCCATGGCAAAAGCGGATGCTGCTGGCGCTGGGCATTTCCATGCTGCTGCTGGCGCCGCTGGTCTGGTGGCTGGCGCGGCGGCTGACGCGGCCGATCCGGGTGTTCGCCGAGGCGGCCGAGCGGCTGGGGGCCGATCCGGACGCCGCGCCGCTGGCGCCGTCGGGGCCCAGCGAGGTGCGCACCGCCATCCACGCCTTCAACGAGATGCAGGCCTCTCTGCGCAGCCATATGCGCCAGCGAACCCAGACCATCGCCGCCATCGCCCACGACCTGCGCACGCCCCTGACCCGGCTGCGCTTCCGGGCTGAACAGGCGCCGGCGGCAGTGCGGGACCGGATGACCTCCGACATCGAGGAGATGGACGGCCTGATCGCCCAGGCCATGGCCTTCGTGCGCGGCGAGACCACGCCGGAGCGGCGGGAACCGCTCGATCTGTCCGGCCTGGCTGAAGATTGCGCGGCGGGCTTCTCGGAAACCGGGGCGGCCGTGACCTTCGCCAACGGCGACGCCCTGCCGGTCGAGGCCGATCCGGCCGCCCTGCGCCGGGCCTTGGCCAATCTGGTCGCCAATGCCGTGAAGTTCGGCGGGGCGGCCCGTGTCCGGGCCCTGTCAGAGGGTGGCCGCGCGGTGATCGCCATCGAAGACGACGGTCCCGGTCTGGCCGAGGACGAACTTGAGGCCGTGTTCGAACCCTTCCACCGCACCGAACGCTCTCGCAGCCGCGAAACGGGCGGAGCCGGCCTCGGTCTGACGGTCGCGCGGCAGGCGGCGCGGGCGGCAGGCGGCGACGTGACCCTGACCAATCGGCCCGGCGGCGGCCTGACCGCCCGGCTGACCCTGCCCCTTGTCGATCGTTCAATGAAGACGCCCTGATGAGAGCCCTGATCTTCGCCGCCGCCTGATCCGCGTCGGCGTCAAGGGACGACCAAACCGGACGACGGCGCGACGTGCGCGGATCGACGGGTGGCTCGAGCGGCCCGATACTGAGGGGCGGCGCTTCCCCCGGCGCCCTCCTTTCGAGCAAGTCGCCATGCGTCGTTTTCGCCTTCTCGCCTTGGGCTTTGCCATGGCTTTCAGCCTGACGGGTTGCGGCGGTGGCGGCGGCGGCGGGAATTCAGGCGGCGGACCTCAACAACCGCCACCCGCGCAAATCCAGGTCAGCGTGACGCCGGCCGAGGTCGAACTCGCTCCCTCCGCCAGCTTGCAGTTCACCGCCGCGGTGACCGGAACCGACGTCACCCGGGTCGAGTGGACGACGACCGGCGGCACGATCAGCCCGGTCGGCCTCTTTATCGCGCCGGCGGCCGAGGGAACCTATCGCGTCACCGCGGCCAGCGTGGCGGACCGGTCGAGGACCGCGACGGCGACCGTTCGCGTTCGCGCGCCGGCCGCCCTCTCGTCAGCGTGGGTGACCGGCTACTACGCCGGCTGGTACTGGAACACCTACCCGCCCGAGAGGGTGGATATGACCGCCATGACCCATTTCGTCTTCGGCCGGATCGCTCCCGGCTCCGGCACGCTGGGCGGCCAGCCGGGGCAACTCATCAATGGGGCCACAAGCGCGCAGGAAGTCCCCGGTTCGCCCTACGCGCCGCAAACCGTCGAAGACTACCTTGTCACCCGGGCTCACGCCGCGGGCACCAAGGCCCTGATCATGCTCGGCGGCGCCGGGGATGGCATGGGCTTCTACCGCTCGACAAGCGATGGGGCGCGGCGGACCTTTGTCGTCAACCTTGTGAACTACATGGTCCAGCATGACTACGACGGCATCGACGTGGACTGGGAAGACTGCCTGACCCCGTCCCCGGAATGCACCATCCAGTCAGGGGCCGAGGCCCAGCGCCGGTTGATGGCCTTGTTGCGCGAGCTTCGCACCGAGGCCAACTCACGCCCCCGCTACCAGGGGGCTGGACGTCAGGTGATCATCACCTTCCCCTGGTACGCCAAGAACATCAATTTCCTCGAGCCCGGCGGCAGGGTCGAACAATGGGAAGCAGACGTTGCCAATATGGTCGATCAGTTCAACCTGATGAGCTACGGCATAGGCACCGCCTTCGTCGCCCCGGGCTGGCGGTCGTGGTTGAGCGCGCCAATCTACGGCGCCACGGGCGAAACCCCCTATGATCTGGACACCAGCGTCCGCGCCTATGTGGCGACAGGCGTTCCCCGCCGGAAAATCGGCATCGGCATCGGCTTCTACGGCATGTTCTACAGCCCGGATATCACCGCCCCCCGACAGGCCCTTTCCAACGGCACCGACCTTCACGCGGACGACAACGCGCTGGCCTACAACGAACTGAGGCGTAACGGCTTTTTGACCCGGGGAACCTACACTTGGGACGCCGTCGCACGGGTCGGATACCGAAGCTACAGCGCCGCGAACGGCTTCCCCACCGGCTACAGGCCCTCGGCGGGATGGCCGGCCGCCGGCATGCTCTCCTATGAGGACGAGGCCTCGATCCGGGCCAAGGGCGCCTGGGTTCGTGATCCCGACACCGCGGTGGGCGGGACGATCATCTGGGTGATCAACTACGGCTGGCTGGACGACTCCCAGACCAATCCTCTTCTGGACGAGGTGAAGCGCAGCTTCCTGCAGTGAGGGTTCTCCTGAGCCAAAGCGTTACAGTTGATCACGGCTTGTTACGGCCGCGGGGTTGAAACCCCGCGCCGCCGGTTCCATTGAAGCGCCAACCGCAAATCACGCTTCAGGAGCCCGCCCCATGACCGTCCGCGTCGCCATCAACGGTTTCGGCCGCATCGGCCGCCTCGTCCTGCGCTCGATCGTCGAGCATGGCCGTCGCGATATCGAGGTGGTGGCGATCAACGATCTGGGGCCGGTCGCGACCAACGCCCACCTGCTGAAGTACGACTCGGTGCACGGCCGCTTCCCCGGCACGGTCGAGAGCGGCGAGGACTGGATCGACGTCGGCCTGGGCAAGATCAAGGTCACGGCGATCCGCAACCCGGAAGAGCTGCCGCACAAGGAGCTCAACGTCGATATCGCCTTCGAGTGCACCGGCCTGTTCACCTCGAAGGACAAGGCCAGCGCGCACCTGAAGGCCGGCGCCAAGCGGGTGCTGGTCTCGGCCCCGGCCGACGGCGCCGACAAGACCATCGTCTACAAGGTCAATCATGATGTCCTGACCGCCGACGACATCATCGTCTCGAACGGGTCGTGCACCACCAACGCCCTGGCCCCGGTGGCCAAGGTGCTGAACGACCTGTTCGGCATCGAGCGCGGCTATATGACGACGATCCACAGCTACACCGGCGACCAGCCGACGCTGGATACGATGCACAAGGATCTGTACCGGGGCCGCGCCGCCGCCCTGTCGATGATCCCGACCTCCACCGGCGCGGCCAAGGCCCTGGGTCTGGTGCTGCCGGCGCTGAAGGGCAAGCTGGACGGCTCGTCGATCCGGGTGCCGACGCCGAACGTTTCGGTCGTCGACCTGAAGGTCGTGGCCGGCCGCGAGGTGACGGTGGACGAGATCAACGCCGCCCTGCAGGCCGCCGCCGACGGGCCGATGAAGGGGGTGCTGTTCACCACCGACGAGGCGCTGGTGTCGAGCGACCTGAACCACATCGCCGCCTCCTCGACCGCCGCCCTGCCCCAGACCCAGGTGGTCGACGGCAAGCTGGCCCGGGTGCTGAGCTGGTACGACAACGAATGGGGCTTCGCGACGCGGATGGCCGATACGGCGCTGGTGATGGCGAAGTTCCTGTGATGGTGAGGCTAGCAGCGGGTGTCGCGTTGCTGGTCTGGGCTTACTTCATGGGGTTTGTCGCCTGGCAGCCCCTTGGACCTGCGCCGATGGCGGCGCTGCTGGCCATGGGCGCATCGGCGATAGCCTTCATCGGGCATCGATGGCGATCAGCCTCTGCGCCCAACGGCACCCATACGGAACGACGACGCGAAGTCGCCATTCAGGCTGGGAAAGCCACCGCACTTTGGACAGCGGGCTACTCCTTGTTCTGGATCGGTGTCGTAGCCGGCTTCTCTGTTGGAATTTGAATCGTATGACCTTCCGCACCCTCGACGACGCCCCTTCCCTCGCCGGCAAGACCGCGCTGGTGCGCGTGGACTTCAATGTGCCGATGGAGGGCGGGAAGGTGACGGAGGACACGCGGCTGCGGGTCGCCATCCCGACCATCGAGAAGCTGCGCGACGCCGGGGCGAAGGTGGTCCTGCTGGCCCATTTCGACCGGCCGAAGGGGCAGCGCGTTCCCTCGATGAGTCTGCGTCCGGTGGTCGATGATCTGGAGCGGCTGCTGGGCGCCCCGGTGCGGTTCGCCGGGGACTGCGTCGGCGACGAGGCCAGGGCGGTGATCGCCGATGTCGACGCCGGCGGCGTGGTACTGCTGGAAAACGTCCGCTTCCACGCCGGCGAAGAGAAGAATGACCCGGCCTTCGCGGCGCAGCTGGCCGAGTTGGGCGACGTCTATGTCAATGACGCCTTCTCGGCGGCGCACCGGGCGCATGCGTCGACCGAGGGTCTGGCGCGGCTGTTGCCCGCCTATGCCGGAGAGTCGATGCGGCGCGAGCTGGATGCGCTGGATGCGGCGCTGGGCAAGCCGCAGAAGCCGGTGCTGGGCATCGTCGGCGGGGCCAAGGTCTCGACCAAGCTGGACCTGCTGAAGAACCTCGTCGGCAAGCTGGACCGGCTGGCCATCGGCGGGGGCATGGCCAACACCTTCCTGTTCGCCCAGGGCGTCGATATCGGCGGTTCGCTGGCCGAGAAGGACATGGCCGACACCGCCCGCGAGATCCTCGCCGAGGCCGAGGCGAAGGGCTGCGAGATCCTGCTGCCGATCGATGTGGTGGTGGCGAAGGCGGTGGAGCCGGGCGTCGAGACGCGCACCGTGCTCGTCCGCGAGGACATCGGCGACGACGAGAAGATTCTCGACGCCGGTCCGCTGACGGTCGAGAAGCTGGTCAAGGGCATGGCCCTGTCCCGCACCCTGATCTGGAACGGACCGCTGGGCGTGTTTGAGGTTCCGCCGTTCGACGCGGCCACGGTCAAGGCCGCGCAGGCGGCGGCGCAGCTGGCGAAATCCGGCGCGATCGTCGCCGTCGCCGGCGGCGGCGACACCGTCGCGGCCCTGCATCACGCCGGCGTGGCGGACGACATGACCTTCGTCTCGACCGCCGGCGGCGCCTTCCTGGAATGGATGGAAGGCAAGCCCCTGCCGGGCGTCGAGGCCCTGCGCGCGGGCTGACGACAGGCTGTAACACTGCGTGACTTCCGGCGTCGTCGGCGTTAGATCACGCGCAAACGACAACGCTCAGGAGGAACGGATGGATTTGGCGGCGCTCAACGCGGTGGCCCAGGCGATGGTCGCGCCCGGCAAGGGCATTCTGGCGGCCGACGAGTCCACCGGGACCATCAAGAAACGCTTCGACGCCATCGGGGTCGAGAACACCGAGGACAACCGCCGCGACTATCGCGAATGCCTGTTCCGGGCCGAGCAGACCATGCGCGAGCATATCTCGGGCGTGATCCTGTTCGAGGAAACCCTGTACCAGGACGCGAAGGACGGCACGCCGCTGGTCGAGATCATCAGGGCCGCCGGCTCCATCCCCGGCATCAAGGTCGACAAGGGCGCGACCAAGATGGCCGGCTTCCCCGGCGAGACGGTGACCAAAGGCCTCGACGGCCTGTCCAAGCGGCTGCGGGCCCATTACGAGCGCGGCGCCCGCTTCGCCAAATGGCGCGGGGTGATCGACATTGCCGACGGCGTCCCGACCTGGGGCGCGGTGAAATCGAACGCCCACGCCCTCGCCCGCTACGCCCGCATCTGCCAGCAGGAGCAGGTCGTGCCGATCGTCGAGCCGGAAGTGTTGATGGACGGCTCGCACGACATCGCCCGCTGCGACGAGGTGACCCGCTGGGTGCTGCAGACCGTGTTCCAGGAACTGTACGAACAGCGTGTGGCGCTGGAGGGCATCATCCTGAAGCCGAACATGGTCATCTCCGGCAAGGGCAGCCTGCGTCAGGCGACCGTCGATGAAGTGGCCGAACGCACCATCGCGGCGCTGAAGGCGACCGTGCCCTCGGCCGTGCCGGGCATCGCCTATCTGTCCGGCGGCCAGACCGACGAACAGGCCACCGCCCACCTCGACGCCATGAACCGCATCGGCGGCTTCCCGTGGAAGATGACCTTCTCCTATGGCCGCGCGCTGCAGGCGGCGCCGCAGCGAGCCTGGTCCGGCAAGGCCGAGAACGCCGTCGCCTGCCAGTCCGCCTTCCACCACCGCGCCCGCATGAACGGCCTGGCCTCACTGGGCCAATGGGAGAAGAAGCTGGAGAAGAAGGCGGCCTGAGGCCCGGGGCCGGCGCGCGCCGCGCCGGCCATTCGCTCACCAGGCGCCGTATTCCCTTCGGAAGCGCCAGCGGACGTCGCGGACGTCGCGCTCGGCGTCGTCGATCTCATCCTGGGCCCGGCGCCAGTCACGCTCGGTGTCGGCGCGCTCGCGGCGAAGCTCCTGGACGCGGTTGCGGGCCCGCTCGCGCTGTTCGTCGCTCAGGCGTTCGTCGCGGGCCTCGGTCTGTTTGGCGACGATCTTGTCATCCAGTTCTTCGAGTCGGTCGCCGAGACTGTTGACGCGGCTGCGGGCATCCGACAGCGCCTGTTCGACCTCGTGGACGATCTGTCCGTCGCGCCAGGCCGGCAGGAAGTCAGCCTCCAGGTCAGACGGGCACACGCCGGCATAGGCGGAGCCCGTGCGCCCGGCCTCGAACCCTCTGGCGGGGGTGCAGTAGTGGACAAGGCCCTGACGACGTCCGGCCGCATAGGCGGCGGGGTCCGGGGTGACACCATGCTCGGCGCAGGCCGCCGCGTAGTCATCCAGCCGGCTCATGGTCAGGCCCTGCTGGCCGTCGGCGTATCCCCGCCCGGACCAGTCCCCCGCCATGCACTGCTCGGCGCTGATGGTCGCGCAGCTGCCGAGCGCCAGGGCGGCCCCGCCGGCTGCCGCCGCGATAATCAGAAGTCTCATTGGCTTTATCTCCCCAGACACCCGCGTTCACCATGACTCAAATCCCGGAAACAGCCAAGCTTGTGGGGGTTGTCGCGTCAGGCTCGGCGCGTGCTAGATCGATCACCGCCGGTCCGGCGGCGGAGCGCCCGGTGTCCGACGAACCCCTGATCGAAGACGACGAGGCGACGGTGCTGGAGGCCCGGATCGAGGCCGGCGGCGGGCGGTTGGACAAGGCGCTGGCCGCGGCCTTTCCGACCCTGTCGCGGGCGCGGCTGCAGGCCCTGCTGGCGGAAGGGGTCGTCAGCCGGGACGGGACGCCGGTGTCCGGCGGCTCGGCCAAGGCCCTGCCGGGGCTGTACGCCATCGTCATGCCGCCGGTGGTTTCCGCCACGCCCCTGCCCGAAGCCCTTCCCCTGACCGTACTGTTCGAGGACGCGGACCTGATCGTCATCGACAAGGCGCCCGGCATGGCCGCCCATCCGGCGCCAGGCTGCGAGACCGGGACTTTGGTCAACGCCCTGTTGGCGCATTGCGGCGCCTCCCTCTCGGGCATCGGCGGCGTGGCGCGGCCGGGGATCGTGCACCGGCTGGACAAGGACACGTCCGGGGTGATGGTCGCCGCCAAGTCGGACCGCGCCCACGCCGGCCTCTCGGCCCTGTTCGCGGCCCACGATATTGAAAGGACCTATGTCGCCCTGACCCGGGGTGCGCCGGACCCCGCCAAGGGTCGGATCGAGACGCTGATCGGTCGCTCGTCCTCCGACCGGAAGAAGATGGCGGTGCTTAGGAGCGGCGGTCGCAACGCTATCACCGACTATCTCGTGCAGGCGGTCTTTGGTCGCCCGACCAAGGCCGGCGCGGCGCCGATGGCCGCCCGGGTCGCCTGCACCCTGCAGACCGGGCGCACCCACCAGATCCGGGTGCATCTGGCCTCGAAGGGTGCGCCCATCCTCGGCGATCCGGTCTATGGATCGGGCAGTCCCGCCGCGCCGGTGCGCGCCGCCATCGCCGAGGCCGGGCTGAAGCGGCAGGCGCTGCACGCCGCCGTCCTCGGCTTCGTCCATCCGGTGACCGGCGAGGCGCTGCGCTTCGAAACCGCGCCGCCGGATGATATGTCGGACCTGGAGCGGCGCCTCGCAGAGCTGTGACGCCCACTGACGCTGAGGAGACCCGCAATGGCTGACGCCGACATCCGCGACAACGCCGAAGCTCACCGCTACGAACTGCCGGTCGACGGCAAGGTGGCGGTGGTCGTCTACAATCTCTCGGGTCAGAATCTGATGATCACCGAGACCCTCGTGCCCGCGGCCCTGGAGGGTCAGGGCATCGCCAGCCGGCTGGCCAAACACGTCCTCGCCGACGCCCGGGCCCGCGACCTGCTGATCCTGCCGGTCTGCCCCTTCTTCTCCGCCTATCTGCAGAAGCATCCTGAACATGCGGACGTGGTCCATCCGACCTACCGCGGCATCCTTGGCTTGTAGAAGACAGTGATGATCCGGCTCCTGACGGGCCTTCTGGCTATCCTGTGCCTGGCTGCCTGCGCCGGCGCGCCATCCGTTCCGGCGCCGCCGTTGCGGGTCTTCTACCTGTCGCAGTCCGTCGGCTTTGTCCACGAGACGGTCCGCCGGCCGGCCGATGGACTGGCCCCGTCCGAGCTCGCGCTCCAGGACATGGCACGCGCCAGCGGCGCCTTCACGGTGGAATTCAGCCAGGATGCCCGCGATCTGACCCCGGACCGGCTGGCGGATCTCGATATACTGGTCTTCAGCACCACCGGGGCCCTGCCCATCGACCGGGAGACCTGGACGGCGATCCTCGCCTGGGTCGAGAGCGGCCGGGGCGGTTTCGTCGGCGTTCACAGCGCCGCGGACACGGCGCTGGCCTTCGAAGGTGGAGAGGCGGCGTGGACGGGCTTTCTCGGCGGCCGGTTCGATGGCCATCCGTGGACAGAGGGCACGCCTATCGGACTGTCGAACCTCGAGCCGTCGCACCCGCTGGCCGCGATGTGGCCGGACGGGACCGCGTATGCGGAAGAGATCTATCAGTACGCCGGCTTCGTCCCGGACCGGGTTCGCGTTCTCCAGACCCTCGACATGTCGGCCGGCCCCCTGCGCCGCCCCTACCCCGTGCCCGTGACCTGGGTCCGGCCGGTCGGCCAGGGCCGGCTGTTCTACACCAACCTCGGACACACGCCGTCGACCTGGGACGACCCCCGCTTCCGCCGCCAGATCATCGATGCGATCCGATGGGCGGGTCGTCGCCTGGATGCGCCTGCCGCCCCCAATCCCGACCTTCAGGATCAAGCCGCGCTGTCGGCCTTCTGCCACGTCGAGGCGCCCGGCCTGCCGTCAGACAAGGCGGTTTCCCAAGAGGTGGCGGACGCCATCCGGGGTCTGCAGGCCCTTCATCCGGAAAAGCACGAGGGTGATCCGGCCGCGTGGGACGCCCGCCTGGCGCGCATCGCAGTGGCTCTGAATAGGTAAGTCTTGATTAAGGACTGACTCTCGATTATACAGTCGCTCATTCGGTGCCGTGGCGCCGGGGCAACGGTCACGCCTTCGTGTGACCATCCGCCACTGACAAGTGCGGAAACCCGACCCTATTTCATCGGTTGAGGGGTGAGGCGACGGCGCACATCGGGTGGCCGCTTCCGAAGAACCCGCTCGTTTTGACGGTCGGAGGGACCAGTATGGCTGTAGCTAGATCACTCGCGGTGATGTCGCCTGAACAGGGGCTGTCGCGATACCTGACGGAAATCCGCAAATTTCCGATGCTGGCGAAGGACGAGGAGTTCATGCTCGCCAAGCGCTGGACCGAGCACCAGGATCCCGAGGCCGCGCACCGCCTTGTGACCTCTCACCTGCGCCTCGTGGCCAAGATCGCCATGGGCTATCGCGGCTACGGCTTGCCGATCGGCGAGGTGATTTCCGAGGGCAACGTCGGTCTGATGCAGGCGGTCAAGAAATTCGATCCGGACAAGGGCTTCCGCCTGGCGACCTACGCCATGTGGT
>CAZGPS010000054.1:0-15167 GCA_964527675.1 uncultured Brevundimonas sp.
CCCGGATCGCCCGCGTGGCGTCTCGTCCGTCCATCACCGGCATCTGCATGTCCATCAGGATCAGGTCATACCCACCGCTTCTGGCCGCCTCGACCGCCTGGGCCCCATCGGCCACGGTTTCAAGCGCCACGCCCATGCCGCCCAGGATGGCCGTCACGAGCTCGCGGTTGGCGACCGCGTCGTCAGCCACGAGAATGCGCAGCCCCTTGGGGGATGGCGCCTCACCCACGTCCCTTCCTGAGGCCGCAGGGTCCGCCAGGTTCAGCGGCGCCGCGAACCAGAAGGTCGACCCCTCACCGGGCCGGCTCTCGACGCCGATCTCTCCGCCCATCATCTCGATCAGTCGTCGCGAGATCGACAGGCCCAGACCGGTGCCGCCGTACACCCGCGTGGTGGAGCTATCGGCCTGGCTGAACCGATCAAACAAGGCATCGATCTTGTCAGCGGGCACGCCGATGCCCGTGTCACTGACCGCCACCCTCAGCCGCCCGGCCGCCCAGTCCACCGTCAGACGGATCTCGCCTTCGGCTGTGAATTTGACGGCGTTGGACAGGAAATTCAGCGTCACCTGGCGCAGGCGACCTTCATCGCCCAGGAGCGCCGGCGGAAGCTCGCCGCCGACGGTGACAGTCAGGCCAAGTCCACGCGCCTCGCACTGCCCCTCGACCATCGCCGCCGCGGCATGGGCCATGGCCGTGGGATCGAAGGCGCGCGGCTCCAGCGACACCGCCTCGGCTTCCAGCTTCGAATAGTCGAGGATGTCGTTGATGACTCCCAGCAAAGCCTCGCTGGCGGTCGCGATCCGGTCGACATAGCGACGCTCGGTTTCCGGCAAGGCCGCGCTCTCCTGCAACAGGCCGGAAAAGCCGATCACGCTGGTCAACGGGGTCCGCAACTCGTGGCTCATATTGGCGAGGAATTCGGACTTGGCCCGCGCGCCTGCCTCCGCCCGATCTCGCGCCTCCGTCAGTTCCTGCTCGAGCCGTTTGGTGTCTGTGATGTCCCGCACCAGATCCTGGAACTCTACGGCCCGGCCGGTGTCGTCGCGAATGATTGAGGTGCGGGCCTCGAACCACCGGACTTCGCCCTCCCGGGGCAGGCCACGATAGATCACGCCGCGCTGGGACCACTCGGGAGGCTCCTTGACGAATTCGCGGAAGCTCTCGGTCAGGGCCGGCACATCGTCGGGATGTATCAGACTGGTGGCGGGTCGCCCGATCAGCCACTCGGGCGTCTGGCCGGTCACGGCCTCGACCGACGGCGACACATAGGTCACCAGTCCATCTACGCCGTAGGTCACGATCACGTCCGTCACCCGCGAGGCCAGAAGACGGTAACGCCGCTCGCTTTCGATCACCTGCTGGATCGTCCGCTCCTGGTCGGTGACGTCCTGGAACACCCCGAACATCGAGGCGATCCGCCCGTCAGGGCCGCGTTCAGTGTCGGCATGGGCGTCGACGATCCGTTCCTCGCCGTCAGGCCGGATCAACCGCGCGCGGATGCGAAACCCCTCGCTGGTCTCGATGCCGCGCATCACGGCGTCGCGGATCGCCCCCCGATCCTCCGCATGAAAGAACTCAAGAGCGTCGGCCAGATTTGGATCGAAGGTCTCCCGGGTCACTCCATAGATGCGATAGACTTGGTCTGACCAGGTGGAGGCCAGCGTCCCGGCGTCCATCCGCCACTGCCCGATCCCCGCCATCTCCTCCGCCAGCTTCAACAGCTTCAGCTGTTCGGACTGTCGGTGGGACAGATCGGCCTGATCCACGATCTCGCCGGCCATCCGGGCCAGGATACGCAGGCTCCTGATTTCAGCCTCGCTCAGGCGTGGCCGGGGTTTCACGTCCATCACGCCAATCGCGCCGACGGCCTGGCCCGCGGCGTTCGATACGGTGGCTCCGGCGAAGAAGCGAAGCCGCGGCTCCCCCACGACCAGGGGGTGGCGACCCAGTCGCTCGTCCTCGTACGCATCCTCAACGACCCAGACCGCATCAGGGCCCATACCGACAAGAACATTGGTGGCAGTCAGGTCTCGCGGCATCTCACCCTGGTCGATTCCGACGTAGGCGTGGAACAGCGTGCGATCCCCATCGACGAGGCCGACCATGGCGTGCGGCATCCCGAACATGGCGCAAACCAGGGCCGTCAGCCGTTCAAAGGGACCGTCCAGGTTCAGCATTTCCGGGATCGCGCAAGGCGCTTCCGGCCAACGATGATCTGCCATCCCGCCATCCTGGGGGGCGAACAACGAAGTTTCGGTTAGCGTCGCTCAAGCCCGCGCTCGGGGATCCATTCGGGCGCCTCGAAGTCGAGAGCATCCTCGGGACCCTTCAGCGCCAGCTCCGACACCGTCTGCCCCCGCACCGACACGCCGGCCTCGTGCACGCTCTCGGAGTCGCCGGAGACCAACGGATGCCAGTTCGCCAGCCCGCGCCCCTCGTTGATGCGACGATAGGCGCACGACCCCGGCATCCAACCCAGCGCCTCGATATTCCACGGCGTCAGCTTGATGCAGTCCGGCACCTGTTCGCGCCGGCTTGCGTAGTCGATACAGGTGCAGCGATCCGGATCGAACAACTTGCAATGCACCCGGGTGGGCACGACCTTGCCCGTATCCTCGTCCTCGAACCGAACCAGACAGCACAGTCCGCAGCCGTCGCACAGGCTCTCCCACTCCTCGCGGGTCATCTGCTCCAGACGCTTGGTCTGCCAGAAAGGCTTGGTCGCCGGGTCGGTACGCTCTACATCCACCCGCTCCCCATACCCCGCCTCCCGTCCGAAAGCACCCATGGCCGCCAAAGCCTCGGCAAGACCGCCCCTCGTCGCCCTCAACAACGTTCGTCTCCAGGACGGACAGCGCCCGCTGTTCGACGGCGTCGACATCTCTGTCGAACCGCGCACCCGCGCCGCCCTCGTCGGCCGCAACGGCGCCGGCAAGTCCACCCTGATGAAGATGGTCATGGGCCTGATCGAGCCCGACGCCGGCGATCGCTCGGTCCAGGCCGGCGTCCGCTTCGCCTATGTGCCGCAGGAGCCGGACATCGCCGGCGACACCCTGCTCGACTACGCCGTGTCCGGCGACGCCCAGCCATGGACCGCCGAGTCCTGGCTGACCACCTTCGGCCTCGACCCGGCCAAACCCGCCGTCAACCTGTCCGGCGGCGAGATCCGCCGCGCCGCCCTCGCCAAGGCCTTCGCCGAGGAGCCGGATCTGCTCCTGCTCGACGAGCCGACCAACCACCTCGACATCCTCGCCATTGAATTGCTCGAGAACGAGCTGATCAGCGCGCGCTTCGCCGTACTGGTGGTCAGCCACGATCGCGCCTTCCTCAACCGCGTCACCCAGTCCTGCCACTGGCTGGAGGGCCGCCGCGTCCGCACCCTCAACAAGGGCTTCGCCGCCTTCGACGAATGGTCGACCAAGGTTCAGGAGGAAGAGGCCCAGTCGCTGCAGCGCCTGACCAAGACCATCGAGCGCGAGACCGAGACCTTCTATCGCTCCATCACCGCCCGCCGGACCCGCAACGAAGGCCGCGCCCGCTCGCTCGACGCCCTGCGCGCCGACCGCAGCGAGCGGCTCAAGGACGTCCCGCGCGAGCTCAACCTAGGCGTCGACTCCGGCTCCACCTCCGGCAAGCTGGTGGCGGACCTGAAGGGCGTCTCCAAGACCTTCGGCGACCGGCCGGTCATCAAACCCTTCACCACTCGCGTCATCCGCGGCGACCGGCTGGCCATCGTCGGCCCCAACGGCGCCGGCAAGACCACCCTGGTCAAGATCCTCCTCGGCGAACTCGCCCCGGACGAAGGCACGGTCAAACTGGGGGCCAACCTCGAACCGGTCTATCTCGACCAGTCGCGCGAAGGGCTGCGCAGCGACATGACCCTGTGGGACGCCCTCACCCCCGGCGGCGGCGACTCCATCCTCGTGCGCGGCATATCCAAACACGTCGCCGCCTACGCCAAGGACTTCCTGTTCCAGGAAGGCCAACTGCGTCAGCCGATCTCGACCCTGTCCGGTGGCGAACGCAACCGCCTGCTGCTGGCTCGCGCCCTCGCCAAGCCGGCGAACATGCTGGTCCTCGACGAACCGACCAACGACCTCGACATGGACACCCTCGACAAACTCGAGGAGCTGCTGGAATCCTACGACGGCACCCTGATCCTGGTCAGCCACGACCGCGACTTCGTTGATCGTCTGGCGACCTCGACCATCGCCATGAATGGCCGCGGCGACATCGTCGAGACGCCCGGCGGCTGGACCGACTTCATCCGCCAGAACCCCGGCTTCCTGCGGCCCGGCGCCAATCCGCGTCCGCAGGACAAGGAGGCCGCCAAACGGGCCGAGGCGACACCCGCGCCCGCCTCGATCGCCCCGGCCGCCCCGAAGAAGCCGGGCAAGATGACCTTCAAGGACACTCACCGCCTCAAGGAGCTGGAGGGACTGCTGGCCTCCCTCCCCGCCGACATCGCCCGCCATGAGGCGACCCTGGCCGACCCCGGTCTGTTCGCCCGCGACCGCAAGGCCTTCGACCGCGCCACGGCCAACGCCGAGCGTGCCCGAAGCCTGCTGGCCGCCGCTGAGGAGGAATGGCTCGAGCTTGAGGCGAAGCGGGAGGCGTTGGGCGGCTGAGCGCTGCTTTCTGTGGAAAACGCAAATCGCTGATTCGCTTTCGCGAATTCGCTCCGCCCACAGATATGCACAGGGTTGTCCACCGGGGTCGGGGCGGTTCCGCACAGCCGGCCGGATTCGGGCGCTTGCCGTCTAACGGATTTGGCGCGAACGTCAACAGGCCGAGGGACACGGCGGCGCGGAAATCCGGGGAGACCCGGGGCTCAAAGCGGACCGGCCCGGCTCTCTGATCGAACGCACCGGGGGGTTTCGACCTTAACGGACGGGAGACAGGATCAAGGCCCAAAGTATTTTTCAATGGCTTCGGCCGGAGAGAACCCTGCGGGAACCGGATCGGGATCGATGGACGGCGCGGGGCTCGACCTCGTGGAACGCCGGAGACCAGGAGCGCGACAGGATACAGCAGACCATCGTCGGGGTTCGCCTCGCTGATGCTGACGCCAGGGTCCTGAACCTCAATGGCCAAGTCCAACCCGGACTTGGCGAGGGGACGAGGAAAACCGCTTGCGGGGATCTTCGTCCCCTCGCTCAATTCCGGCGCACGCCTTCGCGTTTCAGCGCCGTCCCAGACCCTCCCTTCCCTTCCCCCCGACGCGGCCGTAAACCAAGGCCATGAACCGCCGCGGGAATCGCCTCTCATCGCCTGACCGCCGCGCCCTCCTTGTCGGCGCCGGCGCCTTGGCGGCGACGTCGGCCCTGGCCGCCTGCGGGCGATCCGAGGCGCCGGTGGACGACGACGGCCGCGTCCGCCTGCGGTTCGCCACCGACTGGCGCGCCCAGGCCGAGCACGGCGGCTTCTACCAGGCGCTGGCCTCGGGGGCCTATGAGAAGCGCGGCCTGAATGTGCAGATCATCCAGGGCGGCCCCAATGTGAACGTGCCCCAGCTGCTGGCCTCCGGCGCCGTCGAGCTCGGCATGGGCTCCAACAGCTTCATCCCGATGAACCTGGTCGCCGAAGGGGCCCCGGTGAAGGCCGTCGCCGCCTTCTTCCAGAAGGACCCCCAGGTCCTGATCGCCCACCCCGACCCGGCGCTGCAGTCCATCGCCGACCTGCGCGGCCGGCCCATCCTGCTCGCCGACGCCTCGGTCAACGCCTTCTGGGTCTGGCTCAAGGCCAAATACGGCTTCACCGACGATCAGGTCCGCAAATACACCTTCAACCTCGCCCCCTTCCTCGCCGACGAGCGGGCGGTGCAGCAGGGCTATCTGACCAGCGAGCCCTATACGATCGAGAAGGAAGCCGGCTTCGCGCCCAAGGTCTTCCTGCTGGCCGACGAGGGCTATCCCTCCTACGCCACGATGGTCCTGGCCCCGACCGCCTTCGCCCGCGACAATGCCGCGGCCCTGCGCAGCTTCATCGCCGCCTCGGCCGAGGGCTGGCGCGACTACATCCAGGGTGACGGCAAGGCCGCCGACGCCCTGATCCGCCGCGAGAATCCGGACATGACCCAGGACGTGCTCGATCAGGCCCGGGCCCGGCTGAAGGCCAACGGCATCGTCGACGGCGGCGACGCAGCCCTCTACGGTCTGGGCGCCATGACCGCCGAGCGCTGGCAGGCCTTTTTCGAGGTCACGTCCGAAGCCGGCGTCTACCCGCCGAACCTCGACTGGCGTCAGGCTTTCACAACCCAGTACCTGCCCGGCCGTGGCTGAGACCGACGCGGCGTCCGTGGCGGCGCTGCGGAACGTCGTCGTCCGCTATCCGGGCCGGCCCCCGCTGGGGCCGCTGAACCTGTCGGTCGGTCCCGGCGAGATCGTCGCGGTCGTCGGCGCGTCCGGCGCCGGAAAGTCGACTGTCCTGCGCCTCCTCGCCGGTCTCGAGCGCCCCCCGGAGGGCGAAGCCACTCGTCGATCAGGGCGCGGCGGCGCCGGTTTCGTCTTCCAGAACCCGACCCTGATGCCGTGGGCGGACATCCGCGCCAACGTCGCCTTGCCGCTTGAACTGGCGGGGACGCCCCGTGACGTCGCCCGCCAAAGGGCCGCCGAGGCGCTGCAGGCCGTCGGTCTCGGCAACCGGCTGTCGGCCCGACCGCGCCAGCTGTCCGGCGGCATGGCCATGCGCGCATCGCTCGCCCGCGCGCTGGTCACCGAACCGGACCTGCTGCTGCTCGACGAGCCTTTCGCCGCCCTCGACAGCGTCACCCGCCGGCGTCTCATCGAAGATCTGCACCGCCTCTGGACCGGACGTTCGCCCCGACCGGCGATGGTCTTTGTGACCCATGATGTCGAGGAGGCCGTCTATCTGGCCGGTCGCGCCGTGGTGCTGGACGCGGGGACAGGCCGGATCAGGGAGGAACTCCCGTCTCCAGGCGTCCTCCCCCGACCCGAAGGGTGGCGCGCCGACGCGGGATACCGCGCGGCCGTCGAGCGCCTCGCGGCTGAACTGGAGCGCAGCATGGGGCCCATGCCATCCGGGGCGAGCACATGAGCCGCGTCCTCCCGCCACTGCTGCTCACCGCCCTCCTGCTGGCGGGGTGGGAGATCGCCTGCCGCACTCTGCAGGTTCCATCCTACCTGCTCCCGCCGCCCAGCGCGGTCGCCATAGCGCTGGTCCAGCGCGCGCCGCTGTTGCTCTCGTCAGCCGCCGCGACCTTCTGGATAGCCTTCCAGGCTCTGGTCGTCGCCTTCGGCCTCGGCGGAGGTCTGGCCCTGGCCGTCTCCCTCAGCCAGACGACCGAGCGGGCGGTCCGGCCGCTCGCCGTCGCCCTGCAGGTCACGCCTGTGGTGGCTATCGCGCCGCTGGTGCTGATCTGGACGGGTCTCGACCACGCGGACCGCGCCGTCGTCGCCCTCGCAGCGGCCGTGGCCTTCTTCCCGTTGTTCTCGGGCGTGCTGACCGGCCTCAAGTCTGCCGATCCGGATCTGGAGCGGTTGTTCGATCTGTACGGCGCCACGCCGCCGCAACGTCTGATACGGCTACGCCTGCCCGCCGCCCTGCCCTTCATCCTCGAGGGCCTGAGGGTCGCCGCCGGCCTGTCTGTCATCGGCGCCGTGGTCGCGGAGTTCGTATCCGGCTCGGGCGCAAGCCAGGGACTGGCGTGGCGGCTGCTGGAGGCCGGCAACCGGCTGCGCACGGCCGACATGCTCGCGGCCCTGACCTGCCTGATGGTCATGGGTCTGGCGCTGAACGCCGCCGTCGGCGCGCTCGAACGCGCCGCCCGCCGCCGGCTGGCCTGAACCGCCGTCCGCCGTTAGCGGCGGGTTAAGTCCCGCCCCGCTACCGTGCCGCTCCAGTTCCCGCGTCCGGAGCCAGCCCTTGCGCCGCGCCTCGCCCCACGTCTCCGCCGCCCTTCTCGTCGCCCCCGGCGCGCTGGCGCTCGCCAGCGCCGCGTCTGCCCAATCGCCCCGAGAGTCCGCCGAGGCGCGCGGCCTGCGTTACCTGTCCTGGGAAGGCCGTGGCGAACCACCGATGCCCGCCAGCACGGACCCGGCCCGGCCGGCGCCGGTTCGCGCCGATCTTCGCCGTCCGAACACCGTCATTCCCCACGGCGGCTTCGCCCGATCCGAAGCGGCGGCCCCCAGCCGCCCGGCCGCCTCCCCGGCGCCGGGGCGACGCACCCTGACCCCCGCCAACGCCTGGCTTCGACCGACAACGCCTCCGCCCGAATCCACGCCGGCTCCGGCTCCAATGGCCGTCACACCGACTCCTCCGCCCTCTCCGACGCCACAGCCGCGCCCCGTCCCGGACTACCTGCCCGATCAGGGTGGACGCGGCCAGCCGGCTCCGGCCGAGGTCGTCTATGCACCGCCCGCGGCCACGGAATCCGGGCCCGCCGCCGCCGCAGACCCCATGGCCCCGCGTCGTGACGCCCCGATCTTCCGGATGCAGCGCGACGCGCCTCCCCCGCCGGTGACGCCGGTCGCGGTCGCCGGCGCCGGCGCCGAGGGCGAAGCGGCGCCCGAGCCGCGTCGTTTGATGGAGACGGCCGCCTCCGGAGATGGTCCGCCGCGTCAGGGCGCCCGATACTATTCTGTGCACCGGCAGAACGGCCGCGCACCCGATGCTCTGGAGATGCCGGCGCCGAACTATGTCGACGCCCTGGTGGTCAGTTCGATCGATACGCTTGCCTCGCAGGACCTCGCCGAACCGGCCCAGGGACCGACGCTGATCCGCGATCGTAGCGGCAATATGCGCTCGGCTCCGGCGGCGTCCGACGGGGACCACCAGTGAACGAGACGCCCACCCTCTCGCGTCTGCCCGACCTGATCGCCCTCGCGGAGGAGGACTCCAGCGAGAAGCGCCGGACCCTGCTGCGCGAACTGACCGACCATTTCTTCGGCGGGACGCCGCGGACTGCGACTGAGGACACCCTGTATGACGCGGTGCTGGTCAAGCTGGCCGACGACATGGAGACGGCCGTCCGGGCCGAACTGTCCTCGCGTTTCGCCGACGCTCCGGACGCGCCGCACACCCTGATCCGCCGTCTGGCCAATGACGAGGCCGCCGTCGCCGGCGCGGTTCTGGCCGCATCGCCCGTGCTCACCGACGAGGACCTGCTCGGCGTCGTCCGTCGCCACGGTCAGGACCATCTGCGCGCCGTCTCGGCCCGCCCTTCGGTCTCCGAGGCCGTCTCGGAAGTGATCGTCGAGCGCGGCGACGACGAGACCCTCGGAGCCTTGCTGCGCAACGACGGCGCCCGCCTGTCGCGCAAGGCGTCGGAAGCCGCCGTGGAACGCGCCAAGGTCAATCCGGCCCTTCACGAGGCCACGGTGTCGCGCGCCAGTCTGCCGCCCGATCTGTTGAACGACATGTATTTCGTGGTCGAGGCGCGGTTGCGGACCCGCATTCTCGAACAGAACGCCAGCATGGACCCGGCCCTGCTGGAAAGCGCCCTGGCCGCCGGCCGCGCGCGCGTCGCCACCGACGACGGCGCCCTGCCCGCCGACTATGCCGAGTGCTCCGCCTATGTTGAGGAGCTGAAGGCCGCCGGACAGCTCACGCCCCAGATGCTGGCCCGCTTCCTGCGGTCCGGCGACCGCACGGGCGGTCGAACCGCCTTCCTGATCGCCCTGGCCCAGCTGGCCGACATCGACTTCCACACCGCCCGCCAGATCATCGACCGGCGCGAGCTGGACGCCCTCGCCGTCGTCTGCAAGGCCGCCGATCTCGATCGCGCCCTGTTCCTGACCTATGCGGTGGTGCTGCTGAACGACGACGGGGACGCCATGGCCAAGGCGCACTCCTACGCCCGGATGTACGCCGAGCTGACGCGCGAGGCCGCCCTCAGGACCCTGCGCTTCTGGCGCATGCGGCGCGGCGCCCAGGCGGCCTGACCCAAAACGCGAAACGCCCGCCCCATTGCCGGGGCGGGCGCTTCAATCCATCGCCTGGATGGGTTTACTTCTTGGCGCGCACGGCGGTGCGGGCGGGTTTGCGGCCGCCTTGGCCGAGGCCCATCTGCTTGGCCAGGTCCGAGCGGGCCTTGGCATAGTTCGGCGCAACCATCGGATAGTCCTTCGGCAGGCCCCACTTGGCCCGATATTCCTCGGGGCTCATATTGTACTTGGTGCGCAGGTGGCGCTTCAGCGACTTGAACTTGCGACCGTCTTCCAGGCAGATCAGGTAGTCCGGTGTGATCGACTTGCGGATCGGAACAGCCGGTTCCTTGGGCTCGGGCTCCGGCTCGACCGCGCCGCTCGAAACCTGCGACAGGGCCGCGTGGATGCTCGAGATCAGGCCCGGCACTTCGATGGCCTGAACATTATTGTTGCCGACATAGGCCGACACGATGTCGGCGGTCATCTCGAGCAGTTGCGAGTTGTCTTCCATGGGCGCGGCCTCACCTTCTGATCTAATCGTTTCAGCCGAGCGTTTACCGTCAGCCTGTGTCGGGCTCAATAGAGACCAGACTCGATTCACGCAATAGCGTATTCGTGCGCTTCCAGATCGCGGTTGATCAGACTAGCCACACTCTACTTGGCGCCGAGATCAACGGCCGAAGTTCTCGGCCAGCGCCAGCATCGCGGCCCGCTCGGGCGCCGAATACTCGTCTACGCCCTCTTCCTCGCCGTCCCGGATGGCCCTCAACAGAGCCGGCGTCAGGGCGGAGGACAGGGACCAGTTCCAGTAGCGCAGCACCGTCTGCGCCCGATCGACCGCCAGCATGTCGTAGGTGACCTGAACCCGCTCCCAGGCGGGGTCGGGAGAGCCGTCCGCCGCGACCTCCGGCCTGCGCATCGACCGCCACAGCCCCAGCAGGTCCGATTTTCCCAAGCCGGTCGCCTTGCACAGGATGGCCAGCGGCTCGCCGCCCGGATCCCCCATGATCTTGGCGCCGGTGATCGGCTTGACGCCCGACAGATAGGCGATCTCCGTCGCCACCTCACGGGACAGGCCCTCGCGCGAGGCCACGTCGACGGCCTGCTCCAGGCCGCCATAGGGGCTCTTTTCGATCGCGGCGCGATTCCTCTGCCGGCGCTCGATGAACTGCAGCGCCTTGCGCGATACCGGGTCCTGCCAGTTCTCACCGGCGGCCATGGCGAAGACATCTTCCGCCACCTCCTGCATCACTTCCCGGGAGACGGCGAACCTCTGCAGAATGGTGCGGCGGTCGTCAGGCTGGCACCACCAGAACATGACATAGGCGCCCGAAGGCCTCAGCTCGGGCCGCTTCAGCAAGTGGCCGCACAACCCCCGGTTCGCCCGGCTCAGGCTGACAACGCCTTCCACGGCGACCTGGCTCAGCCGGGCCGAGGTGTTCCTCAGCACCGCCTCGATCACCGGGCTCTCGCCGAAGCTCAGCAGGGTTTCCGTCACCACTTCGGACAGCCCCCGCCGGCTGGCCATCAGAAAGCGATGCTCCGGACCGGCGTCACGGGCGCAGGCCACGAGGTCCGCATCCGACAGGGAGGCGCATTGTTCGATCAGCAGGCCGGCGATATCCGGCTCGTCCCGCAACAGCATCCGCGCCAGGGCGTTGGGCAGTTCGGCCAGCGGCGCCAGCCGCGCCGCCACCCGTTTGCGGTCCTCATGCGAGGCCAGGCGCAGCATCTCGACCAGCAGATCGCCGGTCACGGCCCGTTCGAAGGCGTTGATTCGGCTGGTCGGCAGCGACACCACATCGGCCAGCCGTTTCAACAGGGCGTGGCGCGCGCGGAAGCCGCCTTGCGGCACGGCCTCCTCGGACGTGGGAGCGGGTTCGGACATGTCGGAGGAAAGGTTAAGCCGTCCCGGTTAACCGCCCGTGACGGTCGGGCGCCGTCAATCGCCCAGTTGCGCCAGCAGTTCGGCCTCCGACAGGTTGGGGTCCGCCAACGGATGGGCGCTCACCTGCCCGTACCAGTCCGGCGAAATCTGCAGGCGCGGGCGGCTGAAGCGAATCCAGTCGGCCTCCAGCACCATGTCCACCGCCGCCTCATGATTGACCTCGCGATTTATCGCGTCGGCATTCTCCGGCCCCGGCGGGACATCGTCGCTGGTGGTGTAGGCGATCAGCCCCACCTGCATCACCGGATTGTTCTCCATCCGGTAGAAGCGGTCACGCACCCGCCAGTCCGCCTCTCCCTCGGGGCGGGCCAGGGCGATCAGCACCATGCCCGTCCGCACCAGTCGCAACTCGACCCAGCCGCTCGGGAACGGTCGAAGCTTCAGCGAGGAATAGCTGTTGTAGGTGCCCTTGGTCTCCGTCATCGGCTGGCCGGCGACATGACCGACGCCGGTTGTGATGAAGTGCCAGTTCTCGGCCCGCGGCGCCCACTGCGCTGCGCTCGAACGGTTCGGCACGCGCGCCATCAGCCCGCCCAGCGACCAGGTCCCGCCGGGAATTTCTCCGGCATGGCCGCGCACGCGCACGCGCGCCCGCACGTCGAAGTCGCCCCGCACCTCACGAAACAGGAAGGGCGCGTTCAGGTCGCGCACCCAGGCCGAATGATAGGGCTCGATGTGCAGGGCGCCCGGTGTCGTCTGGCCGACGTCGATCGCCTTGATCTTGTCGGGCCAGCCCATGGCCTCATCGAACCGGGTCCAGCCGGTCAGGGCCGCCCCGTCAAACTCGTCCGAAAGGGCCGCCAGATCATCCCGAGCCGGGTCGACGGGTGACTGTGAAGTCGCGGGCGAGGCGACAAGCAGGCTGAGACAGGCGGCAAAAAGGCGCATGGGGGCTCCATCAATGAGGGCCCCCAGTACGCCCGTCGCCACCCTTTACCGTGAAGCTTCGGCCAGATCGAGTCCGTCTTTCACCCTCGGGCGACGCTCTCGAATGATGACGGGGCCGCTTGGCCTACAGGCCCTCGAACAGGGCCGTCGACAGGTATCGCTCGGCGAAGCTGGGAATGATGGCGACGATCGTCCTGCCCGCGTTTTCGTCCAGGGCCGCCTGGCGGAAGGCCGCCACGAGGGCCGCACCCGAACTGATCCCGACCGGAATTCCTTCCAGCCGCGCCGCCTTGCGCGCCATGTCGAAGGCGTCCTCGTTGGAGACCTGCTCGACCCCGTCGATGACGGACCGATCGACGATTGACGGGATGAAGCCCGCGCCGATGCCCTGAATCTTGTGCGGCCCGGGCTCGCCGCCGGACAGCACCGGCGAGGCGGTCGGCTCGACCGCGATCATCTGTACCGACGGCTTGCGCGCCTTCAGCGCCTGGCCGACGCCAGTAATGGTGCCGCCCGTGCCGACGCCCGAGATGACGATGTCGACCCCGCCCGCGGTGTCGTTCCAGATTTCCTCGGCCGTCGTGACCCGGTGGATGGCCGGGTTGGCGGGATTGTCGAACTGCGAGGGGATGATCGCCCCCGGGGTCTTGTCCAGCAACTCATGGGCCATGGCGATGGCCCCCTTCATGCCCTTCTCGGCCGGGGTCAGCACCAGTTCGGCGCCCAGCAGGGCCAGCATCTTGCGACGCTCGATCGACATGCTCTCGGGCATGACCAGGACCAGCCGGTATCCCTTCGCGGCCGCCACGAAGGCCAGGGCGATGCCGGTGTTGCCGCTGGTCGGCTCGATCAGCACCGTGTCCGGGCCCAGCCGGCCGGCCTGTTCCAGCGCATCGATCATAGCCACCCCGATCCGGTCCTTGACCGAGCCGATCGGGTTGAAGAACTCCAGCTTGGCCAGCACCCTGGCCTTTGGCCGGTACTCCGCCGACAGTCGCGGCAGGCCAACCAGCGGGGTGTCGCCGATGGTGTCGAGAATGGAGTCATAGATCTTGCCGCGTCCGGCCTTCAAATGGCGGGACGGATCGTAGGCGGTCGATGGCGTGGCGTCTGACATGGCGGGTCTCGGCTGGGGAGGCGGAAGACCAGACATAGGACTTCTGGCTCGGGTGCAAAGACCCTCGAGCAAATGAGCGCCGTCCGCGCGGCGCATATCCCGCGCCGCGCGTGCATGATGAGGACTGCGAGAGACGCCCCTTCACCGCGCATTAACCATGTCAGCGCATCCCTGAAGGCCTGTTCCCGGGGCTCTCCGCTTGCGCAATCTCGCCGCCGCCGTCGAAGCGATCGATCCGCTGGTCGTGACCGGCAAGGTCGCCGGCGTGAACGGCCTGCTGATCGAGTCGAGGGGCGGCCTGTCCCGCCTCGCCGTCGGGGCGCGAGCCGAGATCGACCGCCGCCACCTCTCGCCCCTGCCCGCCGAAGTGGTTGGCTTCCGCGACGCCAAGGCCCTGCTGATGCCGTTCGGCCCGGTCGAGGGCGTCGCCCCCGGGGCCGACATCCGCATCGTGTCGTCCGCCGCCAGCGTCCGGCCGACCACCGCCTGGCTGGGCCGGATCATCGACGCCTTCGGCAATCCCATCGACGGAAAGGGGCCCCTGCCCGTCGGCCCGGCCGCCTATCCCCTTCGCGCGCCCCCACCCCCGGCCCATTCGCGCGGCCGGGTGGGCGAGCGGCTCGATCTCGGCGTGCGCGCCATGGACGTCTTCACCACCACCTGCCGCGGCCAGCGTCTCGGCATCTTCGCCGGCTCCGGCGTCGGCAAGTCGGTGCTGCTGTCCATGCTGGCGCGACAGGCCACCTGCGACGTCGTCGTCGTCGGCCTGATCGGCGAACGCGGCCGCGAGGTGCGCGAATTCGTCGAGGAGACCCTCGGCGAGGAAGGCCTGCGCCGCGCCGTCGTCGTCGTCGCCACCTCGGACGAGCCGGCCCTGAAGCGCCGCCAGGCCGCCTATATGACTATGGCCATCGCCGAATATATGCGCGACCAGGACCTTGAAGTTCTGTGCCTGATGGACTCGGTCACCCGCTTCGCCATGGCCCAGCGCGAGATCGGCCTCGCCGCCGGCGAACCGCCGACCACCAAGGGCTACACCCCGACCGTCTTCACCGAACTGCCCAAGCTGCTGGAGCGCGCCGGGCCCGGGCCCGTCCGTCCTGACGGCACCACCGCCGGACCCATCACCGCCCTGTTCACCGTCCTCGTTGACGGCGGCGACCATGACGAGCCCATCGCCGACGCCGTGCGAGGCATCCTCGACGGCCACATCGTCATGGACCGAAAGATCGCCGAGCGCGGCCGCTTCCCGGCCATCGATGTGCTGAAATCCGTCAGCCGCACCATGCCCGCCTGCCAGACCCCGCCCGAGCGCGAGCTGAACA
>CAZGPS010000055.1:0-15033 GCA_964527675.1 uncultured Brevundimonas sp.
GGGCGCCCTGGCTGGGCTGGATGAAGGTGCGGCCCAGATAGTGGCTGCGGATGATCCCCATCTCATACGGAATGCCGCTCTCCTGGGCGTAGCCCAGCGCCGCGGGCACGCCGGAGTCGGGCACCGGCACCACCACATCGGCCTCGACCGCATGCTCGCGGGCCAGCCTGTGGCCCATCCGCTTGCGCACCTCATAGACGGACTTGCCGTTCACGATGCTGTCGGGGCGCGAGAAATAGACGTACTCGAACAGGCAGGGCCGGGCCCCGCGGGTCGGGAAGGGCTTCAGCGACTGCAGCCCGTCCTTGTCGATGACCACGACCTCTCCATGCTCGACGTCGCGCTCGAAGGTCGCGCCGATGGTGTCGAGGGCGCAGGTCTCGGAGGCCAGCACCCAGGCCCCGTCCAGCCGGCCCAGCACCAGCGGGCGGATGCCCAGCGGGTCGCGCGCGCCGATCATCTTCGACCGGGTCTGGCAGACGAGGGCGTAGCCGCCTTCGATCCGGCCGATGGCGTCGATGAAGCGGTCGACGATCTTGGCCTTCCGGCTGCGGGCGATCAGGTGAAGGATGACCTCGCTGTCCGAGGTCGACTGGAAGATCGCGCCTTCACCGACCAGCTGGTTCCGCAGATACAGGAAGTTGGTCAGGTTGCCGTTGTGAGCGATGGCGATGCCGCCGCTGTCCAGATCGGCGAACATCGGCTGGATGTTGCGCAGGAACGAGCCGCCGGAGGTCGAATAGCGCGTGTGGCCGATGGCGGCCGAGCCGGGCATTCGCTCCGACAGGTCCGCCCCGCCGAAGGCTTCGCCGACCAGACCCATGTGCCGTTCGGTGTGGAAGCGCGTCTCGTGGACGCTGGCGATGCCGCAGGCTTCCTGGCCACGATGCTGCAGGGCGTGCAGCCCCAGGGCCACGACCGCCGAGGCGGCGTTCGGCTCCGCGCCCCAGACGCCGCAGACGCCGCACTCGAGGCGCAGCTGGTCGTCGTCGGGGTCGCGCCAATGGTCGCGGTGAACGACGGGTTCGGCGATGGAATGGGGCATCGTCGGGGCTCCGATGACCGGCATGTGCAACTAGGGGGCGGCGCGCGGGGAGGTAGGCCCGGATTGCGTCGGGGGCAAGGCTTGTTCGCTTGAAAACCCTTTGCTTACGGACGAAGTCACGACCGGCGTCAGGGCGTCGGCGCCGCGGCCGATGCCCGGCAGGACGATCTGGATCGCGCGGGCGGCGCCGGCCGTCAGCGGGCGCAGCGCCGCCTCGGTCAGCCAGCGCGGGGTCTTATCGCCCGGCATGGCCGCGACCACGACCAGATGGATGGCCCCCAGCAGCACCAGCGCCCGTCCGGCCCCGACGAAGATGCCGACGATCCGGTCGACGCCGCCCAGCTGCGGATGGGCCTGGGCCCGCTTCGACAGGATCGAGCCGAAGATGCGGATGCCGAAATAGACCAGCAGGAAGGAGGCGACGGCGGCCAGAATCGCGCCGGCCCAGTCCGGATCGACCAGCCCGCGCCCGATCGGCGCCGTCACCGGCAGGGCCACCAGCGCCAGAAACGCCGCCAGCACGAAGCTCAGCAGGGTGATGATCTCGCGCGTGCCGCCGCGCACCCAGCCCGCGGCGGCCGAGGCCAGGATGACCAGTATGGCGATGACGTCGAAGCCGGTCATGGGCGCTCGGAAAAGGGGGCGATGGAACTTCAGTAGCGGTTTTGCGAGATTCGTTCGACCGCTTCCGTCAGCCGGTTCACCGCCGTCACCCTGACCCCCTTGTCCTTGACCGTCAGCGGCGGCGTCAGGGCCTGATCGAAGCCCAGTTTCTGCGCCTCGCGCAGCCGCGCCTCGGCCCGGCCCACCGCCCGCACCTCGCCCGACAGGCTGATCTCCCCGAACACCACGCAGCCCTGGGGCAGGGGGGTGTCCGTCGCCGAACTGATCAGCGCCGCCGCCGCCGCCAGATCCGCCGCCGGCTCATTGATACGCAGGCCCCCGGCCACGTTCAGATAGACGTCCTGATCGCCGAAGCCGAAGCCGCACCGCGCCTCCAGCACCGCCAGCACCATCGCCAGCCGGCCCGTGTCCCAGCCCACCACCGCCCGGCGCGGCGTGCCATAGGCCGATTTCGACACCAGCGCCTGCATCTCGACCAGCACGGGACGCGAGCCCTCGATGCCGGCGAACACGGCCGCCCCGGGCGCCCGGTCCTTGCCCTCGCCGAGGAACAGGGCCGACGGATTGGCCACCTCGCGCAGCCCGGCGTCGCCCATTTCGAACACCCCGATTTCGTCGGTGGCCCCGAAGCGGTTCTTGCCAGCCCGCAGGATGCGGAAGGGATAGCCGCGCTCGCCCTCGAAGCTCAGCACGGCGTCGACCATATGCTCGACCACCCGCGGGCCGGCGACCTGGCCGTCCTTGGTGACGTGACCCACCAGCACCACCGCCACGCCCTGCGACTTGGCCAGCCGCACCATCTCCCCGGCGCAGGCCCGCACCTGGGTCACCGAGCCGGGCCCCGCCTCATGGGCGTCGGACCACAGGGTCTGGATCGAATCGACGATGACGATGTCGAATTTCTCGCGCTTCAGCGTGCCGAGAATGTCCCGCAGCGCCGTGGCCGAGGCCAGCTCGACCGGGGCCTTCTCCAGCCCCATCCGCTTCGCCCGCGCCCGGATCTGCTCGACCGCCTCCTCGCCCGAGATATAGGCGACCCGCCGTCCCGACAGGGCCGCGCGCCCGGCCACGTCCAGCAGCAGGGTCGACTTGCCCACCCCCGGATCGCCGCTCAGCAGGATCGCCGACCCCGGCACGACGCCGCCGCCGCACACCCGGTCGAACTCGGTCACCCCGGTGACGATGCGCGGCGGCTCCGGCGTATCGGACTGCAGGCCCTCGAACTGGACGCCCCGGGTGCGGCTGCTCGCCGCCGGCTTCATTGCGCCCGGCGGGGCCGAGCGGCTCTCCTCGACGATCGAGTTCCACTGCCCGCACGCCCCGCACTGGCCCGACCACTTGCCGTGGACGGCCCCGCAGGACTGACAGACATAGATTGCACCGTCTCTGGCCATGTCGTCGGCTTACAGGAGTCGCGCCGGGCGGGGCAGGGGGTCTCGTCGCCTCTACGACCGCTTTTGACGTAGGCGGGCCGGACGGCCTGCTAGCCGACGTAGGTCCGCGCCACGCGCGACCCGATCGAGGTCAGCAGCTCATAGGCGATGGTCCCGGCCGCCGTCGCCGCCTCGTCAATCATCCGCGCCTTGCCGAACAGCTCGACCCGGTCCCCCACGGCGACATCCAGTCCGGTGACATCGACCGCGCAGACATCCATCGACACCCGACCCACGATCGGCCGCAGCACGCCCGCGACGGCCACCAACCCACGGGGGCTGTAGCTGCGCAGCACGCCGTCGGCATAGCCGGTCGCGCAGGTGGCGATGCGGGTCGCCGTCGTCGCCGTGAAGCCCCGCGAATAGCCGACCGTCTCGCCGGCCGGCACGTCGCGCACCTGCAGCACCTCGGCCGTCAGGGTCGCCACCGGCCGGACGCGGTCGTCCGGCCGCCCCTCCGGCCCGCCGCCGTACAGGCAGATGCCGGGCCGGCTGGCGTCGAACCCGTAGCTCTCGCCGAGAAAGACGCCGCCCGAATTGGCGAAAGACCGCAGCGCCCCGGGATAGCGTCCCGCCGCCGCCGCGAAGGCGTCGCGCTGGCGGGCGTTCATCGCCTCGGTCGGGTCGTCGGCGCAGGCCAGATGGCTCAACACCAGGGCCAGTCCATCGAACGGCTCGGGCGCCGCCTCCGGTCGAAAGCCCAGCCGGTTCATGCCGGTGTCGATCTGGAGGCCGCAATCGCCGCCCCCTGACGCGCGCCACTCCGCCAATTGCGCCCCGGTGTTCAGCACCGGCCGTAGACCGGTCTCGCGGAGCCGCCCGGCCCGCCCGGTCAGGCAACCGTCCAGCACATAGATCGTCGGGCCGGTGCCGAGGGCGGCGCGCAGGCGTTCGCCCTCGCTGACCCGGGCGACGAAGAAGGTGCGGGCGCCCTCGGCGACCAGCCGCCGGGCGCAGGCCTCGGCGCCCAGGCCATAGGAATCGGCCTTGACCACCGGGTGCACGGGCGCGCGCCCCACAGTCTCGAGCGTGTGAAAGATCGCGGCGAGCGCGTGCAGGTCAACGGTCAGCAGGGCGGGGGCGGACATGCCCCATCTAGGACCACGCCGTTGTGCGATGCAACAGAGGCGCTAGGGGCGCTCGAAAGCGAGGCCGTCGGCGTTGAACAGATGCGCCTGATCCGCCGGGACCCCCAGCCTCAGGGTCTCCCCCACTGCCGGCCGGACGCTGCCCGGCAGCAACACGGTCAGGGCGGTCTCTCCCGCCGTCAGATAGGCATAGGTCGCATGACCGAGGGTTTCGACGAAGGTCACCCTGGCGCCCAGGCTGTCACCCTCGCTGGAGAGGGTCAGATGCTCAGGCCGCACGCCAAGGGTCACCGCATCCCCGGGCGCGGCGCCGGCCGCATCGACTGCGACCCGGACGCTCTCGCCCGCGGCCGTGCGCACGGTGGCCCCGGCGGCCGAGGCCGTGACGATCTCCGCCGGCAGCAGGTTCATCTTCGGACTGCCGATGAACTCCGCCACGAACAGATTGCGCGGCCGCTCATACAGGTCCATCGGCTTGCCGACCTGCTCGACGCGACCCTCGTTCAGCACCACGATGCGATCTGCGAGGGTCATGGCCTCGACCTGATCATGGGTGACATAGACCATGGTCGTCTTCAGCCGCTCGTGCAGGCTGGCGAACTCATAACGCATCCGCACCCGCAGGGCCGCGTCGAGATTGGACAGGGGCTCGTCGAACAGGAAGACCTGCGGCTCGCGCACGATGGCCCGGCCGATCGCCACCCGCTGTCTCTGTCCGCCCGACAGGGCCTTCGGCTTGCGTTCCAGATAGTCGGTGATGTTGAGGGTTTCCGCGGCGCCGCGCACCCGACGGTCGATCTCCGCCTTGTCCAGTTTGGCAAGTCGAAGACCGAACGCCATGTTTTCATAGACGTTCATGTGCGGGTACAGGGCGTAGGACTGGAACACCATGGCGATGCCCCGGTCCGAAGGCGACAGGTCGTCGACCGGCCGGCCGCCGATCGCGATCTCACCGCCGTCCAACTCTTCCAGCCCGGCGATGGTGCGCAGCAGGGTCGATTTCCCGCAACCCGACGGTCCGACGAAGACCACGAACTCGCCGTCCGCGATCTCCAGATCGATCCCCCTCAGCACCTCGGTCGTTCCAAAGCGCTTGGTCACGCCGGTCAGCCGGACGTCCGCCATAGATTTCCTGCCCGCAGCTTCTTGCTTTGCGGTCACCGTAAACGGTTACAGGTCGCGATCAATGCCGGCGTCAGGCCGCAAGCCGCCGTTCAGCGGGGCCCCTTGGCCTTGTACGGGGGCTTGGTCCCGGTGGTCGGCTTGCCGCGCGCGTCCTTGGCCGCCCACGGACGGTCGCCGCCCTTGGGCTTGCCCTTCCACGGCTTGTCGCCCGGGGCGGCCGGAGCCGCCTCCGCGTCGGAGCGCGGCGTCCATGGCGTCTTGCCCTCGGCGGCCGGCTTCTTGACCCACGGCTTCTTGCCCTCGGGCGTCGGATCGCCCGGCGTACGCTTGACCCAGGGCTTCTTCTCGCCCTGCGGCTTGTCCTCGCGGGCCTTCCATGCAGGCTTGTCGCCGGTCTCCTCGCGCTTGACCCAGGGCTTCTTGCCCTCGGCGGCGGGCGCGGAGTCCTCGCGCTTCACCCAGGGCTTCTTCTCACCCTGCGGACGATCCTCGCGAGGCTTCCAGGCCGGCTTGTCGCCGCCTTCCTCGCGGGCCTTCCACGGCTTCTTCTCCGGGCGGTCGCCGCCCGCGCCGGGCTTCTTGTCCCAGCGGCTGACCGGCTTCTCCGACGGGCCCGGCTTGACGGCGGGATCGATCTTGACGCCGTCCTCAAGGCCCTGGGCGATGGCGGCCTCGAATTTCGCCTTCATCTCCTGGGTGATCTCGAACTTGGTCTCGCGCTCGAAGATCTTGATCGCCCCGATGTCGCGCTTGGTCACATGGCCCAGGCGGCAGATGGTCGGCATCAGCCATTTCGGGTCGGCGTTCTTGTCGCGGCCGATATTGATGCGGAACCAGGCCATGTCGCCGCCGCGCGCGAAGTCGGTATAGGGGACGTCGGCCTGACCCTTGTCGTTCTTGCCGGTGATCTGCTGGCGCTTCATCCGCTCGTCGTCATAGACGTCTTCCGGCGCGGGCAATTTCTGCTGGTACAGCCGGATCAGGGCCGCCGCGATCTGCTCCGGCGTGCTCTTCTCGAGCAACTGCCGACCCAGGGCCAGGGTGTCCTCGTCCTCGACCGGCGCGGTCAGGACGGGGTCGGCCAGCATGCGCTTGCGGTCGTTGGCGACGATCATCTCGGCCGACGGCGGGCCCGACCATTCGGCGTTGATCGAGGCCGACTGCAGCATCAGCTCGACCTTGCGCCGGCGCGTATAGCTGACCAGCAGGACCGAGACGCCCTTCTTCCCGGCCCGGCCGGTGCGGCCCGAACGGTGCAGCAGGCCGGCCTTGTTGACCGGAATCTCCGCATGGATGACCAGCCCGAGATCGGGCAGGTCCAGACCACGGGCGGCCACGTCGGTGGCCACGCACACCCGCGCATGACCGTCGCGCAGCGCCTGCAGCGCTTCCGAGCGCTGGCTCTGGGTCAGTTCGCCGGACAGGCCGACGACCGAGAAGCCGCGCTCGCGCAGCGACGCCGTCAGATGCTTGACCCGCTCGCGGGTGTTGGCGAACACCAGCGCGCCCGGGGCCTCGAAATACCGCAGCACATTGACGACGGCGAGTTCGATCTCGTTCGGCGCGACGCGGATCGCCTTGTACTCGATGTCGGCGTGCGAGACGTTGCCCGCCACCGTGTCGATGCGCAGGGCGTTCTTCTGATAGGTCTTGGCCAGCTGCACGATGTCGCGCGCCAGGGTCGCCGAGAACAGCAGCGTGCGGCGCTCGGCCGGGGCGGCGTCGAGGATGAAGGTCAGGTCTTCCTGGAAGCCCATGTCCAGCATCTCGTCGGCTTCATCCAGCACGACGGCCTGCAGCGTCGACAGGTCCAGCGAGCCGCGCTCGACGTGGTCGCGCAGACGCCCCGGGGTGCCGACAACGATGTGGCAGCCGCGGTTCAGCGCCTGACGCTCGACCTTGGGGTCCATGCCGCCGACGCAGGAGACGATGCGCGCCCCCGTCTGGGCGTACAGCCACTGCAGTTCGTTGGAGACCTGCAGCGCCAGTTCCCGCGTCGGCGCGATGACCAGGGCCACCGGCGCGCCGAACTCGGCGAATTTCTCCGCCTCGCCCAGCAGGGTCGGCGCCAGGGCCAGGCCGAAGGCGACGGTCTTGCCGGAGCCGGTCTGGGCGCTGACCAGCAGGTCGCGGCCGGAGCCGTCCTCATTGAGGGCGGCGTCGAGGACGGCCGATTGAACCGGCGTCGGCTCGTCATAGCCACGGGCGGAAAGGGCGCGGTCGAGCGCGGGATGACTGGCGGGGAAGGGCATGGGGCGGTCCAATAGCACGATCAGCGCGCGAACGGTCGGCGCGGAGAGCGGCGGACGGCGGCCTGTAGCGGAAAATAACGGCAGAATGTTGGATGCGGCAGGGCGCGGCCCTGTGCTCCCCCGCTGGACGCGACGCCACCGAGGGCGGCGTCTTTACCCGGCGAGGCCTCCCGCGGCAAGTCCGGGCGGCCGGCCTTGGTCCGCCCCGCGCCGCAGGGTAGACGGAGGGCCGCCGGCGCGGCGCAGGGACAAGGCCTCATGGGACGACTGATCGAGGAGCTGGACTACCGTCCGACCGCCATGGGGCCCCTGGTCCTGAGGCGTCGCTGGGTGGCGGCGATCGACCGTGACGTGGTCGAGGTGATCCTCGGGGAGGAGCATCTGATGTCCAGCCTGTTCACCGTCGGCGAGACCGAACTGGCGGTCCGTGGCCTCGCATGGGCCCGGGGCGATCGCCTGCGTGTCCTCGTCGGCGGCCTGGGTCTGGGCTACACCGCCCGGGAGGCGCTCGCCGACCCCCGCGTCGCCTCGGTCGAGGTCGTCGACGCCCTGGAGCCCGTGATCGAGTGGCATCAGGCCGGACTCGTGCCCTTGGGGGAGAGCCTGGGGCAGGAGCCGCGCTGCAGGCTGACGCTGGGCGACTTCTTCGGCTGGTTCGATGCGGACCGGCCGGCGGCCTACGATGCCGTGCTGCTCGACATCGACCATTCCCCCCGGGCCCTGCTGCATCCCGACCACGCGCGCTTCTATTCGCGCGAAGGACTGACCCGGCTGCACGACGGCCTCGCGGCGGACGGCGTCTTCGCCATGTGGTCGGACGAGGGCCCGGACCCTGACTTTCTCGCCCGGCTGAGGTCTGTGTTCACGCAGGTCGAGGCGGAGGTGGTGACCTTCGACAATCCGCTCACCGGCGGCGCGTCGACCTGCACCCTCTATCTGGCCCGCCGGTCCTGACGCGGCTCCGGCTGGCGGCGCGCTCCGCTACAGGCCCAGGGCGGCGCGGATGTCGCGCCAGTCGATGTATTTGAAATTCTGCGTCCCGGCGTCGTTGACGTCGTCCTGGACCACCACCAGCCCCTCCGGGAATGCGTCGCCGACGGGACCGCCGAGGGCGTCCAGACCGTCCGTGCCGGTAACCCGGTCGACCGCGCCGTCCACCACTACAAACCGGCCGACATAGACCGGGGCGGCGCCGTCCACACGCCAGACCGGGAACGCCGAATCGCCCTGGCTGGAGCCGATCAGATAGCGGGCCGCGCCGTCCTCGATGATGGTCAGGCCCTCGGCGTCGGCGACGAGAACCCCCTCCTGTATGGCCTGCACCTGCGATCGCGCCGCGCCCGATGCGGGGTCGAGGTCGTAGCGCCAGATGCCGACGTTCTCCTCGGCGATATAGAGGGCGTTGGTCGCCTCGTCGGCGGCGCAGCCTTCCGAGATCGTGCCGATTTCGAAGCGCCGCACCTCGCGCGAGGCGGGTCGGCCCTCGGCGTCGGCGGTGAGCACGAACTGGCGCACTTCGCCCTCGTGGCCGACCAGAATGGCGTGCAGCTCCGACCCGCGCCGGGCGAAGCAGAAGCCATAGGGTTCGACCACATCGGTGGTGATCGCGCCCCACGGACGCACGCCGCTCTCACTGGCCGGGTCGAACAGATAGAGGGCGACGCCGGTCTTGCCCGGGGTGCGGTCGCTGGCGCCCAGCACGACCTGCGGGCGGCCGTCCACCGACAGCCCCTCGGCCAGATCGACATTGTTCAGCAGACCCTCCGGCAGGAACTGCAGCACCGCGCCGTCCAGCCCGTAGATATACAGCCCCGCCTTCTTGTCGGTCCCGGCGACGAAGCCGCGCGTCGACACCCCGCCGATCCGCGTCGGCGTGGCCGAGGCCCAGATGGCCGGATCGTCGGCGGCGTCCTGGCCGGCGGTGCCGACTGACGGAGTCTCCAGCCGCGCGGCCACTGGCGCGCCCGGCCCGACGAAGCCCTCGCCCTCGCCCTGATAATCGACTTCGCCGGTGGCGCAGCCGCTGATAAGGGCGGCGGCGGCCGCTAACAGGGTCAGGGTCCGGAACGACATGGGGCAGGCCTGTGAAGGTTGGCGAACGGGGTGTCGAGACCACGCAGGCGACCCAGGGTCAAAGCAAGGCTGGATGACGATGCGGCGCCCGTTCCGTGAATGTCAGTCCGTTGCAGGAGCGATTGTTCCGCCCACGGCCGGCTTTGGCGCGGCTCAGAACGACCCCTCCACCTGCAGGGAGGCGTCGGCGTTCTCGATCACCCCGAGGCTGGCGGGCTGCAGGCCATGGGTCGTCTCCAGCGCGGCCAGCCAGCCGAATACCTCGGCGCTCGACGCCCGGGCGATGCGGAAGCCCAGCCGGCCGGACGCGTCCATGCCGGTGGTGAGCTCCAGCCCCGCCGCCGTCGCCGTCTGCTGCAACACGGGCTCCAGGCCCTGAACATCGGCCCCGCGCGCGCCGCCGGACGCCGGCGCGAGCCGGCCCAGGGCGTTCCGCACCTCGACCCGATCGGCCTCTGCCCGCGACCGCTCCCGCCGGGCCTCGTCGCGCCAGTCGTTCAGCGGCCGGATCACGCCCAGCCACAGCACCACCGCCGTCGCCAGCAGGGCCATGCCGATCAGCAGCTGCTGTTCGCGACGCGCGCGCCCGTCCCACGCCTGCTGCCGTTGGCCGATGATCCGGTTCATGGGCGGGCTCCGATGCTGATGTCGCTGACCACCCGGCCGTTGTCCTCGAGGGTGGCGGTCTCGGTCACGGTCATGCCGGCCTCGCCCATCCGCTGGTCGATCGCCTTCATGTCCGACCAGGTGGGGTGGCTCAGGGTCGCCCTGACCCCTTCGTCCGCTCCCGCCGACAGCATGTCGAGCTCGGCCCCCTCGACGGCTTCCACGGCGGTGAACAGGGCGGCGGCGGCGGCGGTGACCCCGCCCGGCGGCGGCGCGGCGGCGGCTCTCGCGCGCAGGGCGGCGACCGGGTCCGGCTGCTGCGCCAGATCGGGCGCGGCGGCGGTGATCGACGCGACCGTCTCCGCGTCCAGACGGCGGGCCACGCCGTCGTCGCGCACCGCCGCGGCGGCGATCAGCAACAGCGGCGACGCCACCAGGGCGGCGGCCAGTCCCGCGGCTCGCCGCCAGCCGCCGCGCAGGACCGTCACGTCGCGCACGCCGTTGTCGAACAGGTTCAGGGCCGGAAAGCGCGCCGCCGTCGCCAGCGCCCGCTCCACCGCTGCCGGATCCTGCAGCGCCACCACCCGGCGCTCGCCCGCGACCAGATCGACCAGGTCCGGCTGCACCGTGGCGGCGAACTGCCGCCCGCGCAGCGCCACCGCCTCGCCGAAGGTCACCGCCAGGATGACATCCGCGTCTTCCGGCTCGGGCAGGGTGAGCATGTCCGGCACCAGGGCGTCGGCGCGCACGCCCAGCGCCTCCAGATAGTCCGTCCAGGCCTGCAGCAGGCCGTGGCTGACCACGGCGACCAGCCTCGGCTGCTCCAACCCGGCGGGCGGGCCCACCACCGTCGCCACCCGGTCGGGGGTCACGGCCAGATCCTCGCGCAGCCGCCAGGCCGCCGCCGCGCGCAGCTGGGCGGCGCCGCCGGCCGGCAGCTCCAGCCAGCGGATGCTGACATCGGCGCCCGGGCACACCGCCACGGTGCGCATCGCCTCCGGCCGCTCGGGCGGGTCCAGCTCCAGCACGCCGCGCTGCAGGACCCCGCCGTCGGCGGCGACGATCATATAGGGCGCCGGCTGGCCGGGCAGGGTGGGGATCAGGATCAGGCGGATCGGTTTCATTCTTCGGGAGTCCAGCGCTGGATGACGGTGCGGACGGCGCCGCCGGGCTGTGCGTGGAGGAGGGCGGTGCGTACGGCGCGGCCGCCGCCATAGTCGACCTCGACGCGGAGATTGAAGTAACGGGTCAGGACGGTGACCTGGTTGCGGACCTCTTCCGGGACCGTCACCGCGGCCATGGCCGGCTCGGCCCAGAAGGCGCCGGCGTCCGCCCACCCCGCCCGCGGCCGCCGGGCGATCACCGCCCGGGCGCTGTCGGGGCCGAGGGCGTTGTTGCTCAGCATCATCAGCAGCGGCGCCTGTTCCGGGGTCAGGGTGTTGACGTTCAGCGGCGACAGCTGGCTGGTCGGCAGGGCGCAGACATACGGCCGAAGCCGGCGATACAGGTCGGCGTCGACGCCCTTGACCGCGCGCAGCTCGCTGACCTCGGCCAGCATCACCCCGCCGGTGCGGTAAGGCGTCGCGAGGCCCGCATAGGCCCCGTCCTCGGCCCCCAGCGGTCGCGACGCGCCGTCCGCGTCCAGCCAGTCTGTCAGGGCGTCGGCCACCGCCCGCATGCGGCTCTCCGGCGCGCCGACGGCCCGGCCCAGGGCGAGGAACTGCGCCGTACCCAGCGGCCGCGCCAGCAGGTCCTCGCCGAATCCTTCGACCAGGCTGTTCAGGTTGAAACACGCCTGGCCGTCCGTGACCACGGCGCTGATCGTCCCCGCCTCGATCGGAAAGCTCAACCGCCGCCCGTTCCATTCCGGCTCCAGCGGCGTCCGGACCGGGCCCAGCGTCAGCAGCCCCGCCACCTGCCGCCGGGCCAGGGCCTCGGCGCCTGAGGCGTACCACTGGGCCTGGGCCTGGGTTTCCGCATTGGTGGCCCGCCGCACGGAGAACCGCACGTCGTCCAGCACGGCGACGGCCACCACGGACATCACCGCCACCAGCAGCAGCACGGTCAGCAGGGCCATGCCCTCGCGATTGTTCGCCCCGCGCCGCATCAGCCGCCGCCTACGAGAAACAGCTGCTCGACCGGCCCGTAGCCGTCCAGCGTCATGCGCAGCCGCACCGCGTCGGGCAGCGGCCGCTCGGCCGTGACGATATAGGCCGGCGCCTCCTGCCCATCCCTGACGAAGGCCACGGTCAGGTCGCGCACGCCGCGATACAGGACCTGCGGCGGCCCCGGCCGCGCCCCGTCCAGATGGGTGGCGACGCGTCGCTCCAGCCGGTCCTCGACCAGCCGGTATTCGACCCGCTGCAGCGACGGCCGCGGCTGCTCGCCCGGATTGCTCCAGCCCGCCCGGGTCAGCACCAGCACCGGATCGCCGGGCGCGGTCGCGCCGCTCATCGGCTGCGGCATCGGCCGGCCGGTGGGGCCGCGTGAGCGCCGCCCGCTGGCCTGGCCCAGATCGGCCTTCAGCAGGCTGCGCATCCGCTGCAGGTCGCCAGTGCGGTCGGTCGCCGCCTTGATGGCGAAGCGGTTGTCGATCGACAGGCTCAGCACCGTCGCCCCCGCCGCCGCGATCAGGGCGAAGATCAGCAGCGAGACCAGCACCTCGACGAGGGTGAAGCCGGAACGGGACCCGGTCATGGCCTTGCCCGGAACAGCACGCGGTCCGCCGCCTGGCCTTCGTCTGTCGCCACCGCGATGTCGATGCGCACCAGCCCGCCCTCGACCCCCTCGACCGCGCGGGTCCAGGTCCACTGGCGACCCGCCAGCGGAACCACGCCCGAGGTCCGGCCCTCGGCGATCTGTGGCGCGATCATCGCCTCGACCGCGATGTTTTCGGCCACCAGCCCGCCCAGCGTTCGCGTCTCGACCCGCGCCGCCGACCGGGTGTTCTCGCCGGACAGGTTCAGCAGCGCCATGGCGGCGAGGCTGAACACCGCCAGGGCGACCAGCAGTTCGATCAGGGTGAAGCCGTCCCTTGGATGCGCGGTACGATCAATCATTGATCGTCACCTCGCCGGCCCCGTCGATGGCGATGCGCGAGGCGCGCCCGTCGCGGCTCAGGGTCAGGGTCGCCGGCTCGGCCACGCCGGTCGGGTCGAACACCACCCGCACCGGGTCGGCCGGCGACACCGACACGCCCTCGCTCCACGTCTCCGGACCGAAAGGCCCGTCGGTCAGCGCCGACCACGCCGCCCCGTCGAAGACGGAGAAGCCATAGCCCGCCGCTGTCATCTCGACCGCCACCGGCCGATTGGTCAGCACCGCCTCTTCCCGCGCCCGCGACAGGCGCGCGGCGAACCGCTCGGCGTCCGCCGCCACCGACGGCCGGGGATCGGGCACGGCCAGCACCACGGCGCCGGCGGCCAGACCGATGATGGTCACCGTCATCAGCAGTTCGACGAGCGTGAATCCGGCGCGCGTCTCTCTGGCGCTATCGCGCCACGCGCGGCGCGGCGCTGCTTGAGCGCGGTCGTCGGGGCTCAAGCAGCGAGCGACCGCAGAGCCTGTCCTCGGGCCGATCGAAGATCGGACCCGGGGGCGAGCGTTAGCGCCCCTAGGCCTGCCAATTTCCGAGGTCGGCGTCATTGCCCTCGCCCCCTTCGCGACCGTCGGCTCCGAGGGAGAAGACGTCGAACTGGCCGCCGTGCGCGCTGGGCCGGCGGTACTGGTAAGGGTTGCCCCACGGGTCTTCCGGCAGGCGACGGACATAGCCGCCCTCGCGGTAGCGCTCGGGCCGCGCCAGGCCGGCCGGCGGGGCAACCAGCGCCTGCAGGTTGTCGGGGAAGGTCAGATTGTCGAGGCGATAGGTCTCGATCGCCTGCTCCAGCACCGAGATGTCGGCCCGCGCCTTGCCGACCATGGCCTTGTCCTGACTGGGCAGGACGTTGATCGCCACAACCGTCGCCAGAAGCCCAATGATGACGATCACGACCATCAGTTCGACAAGGGTGAAACCCTGACGTTTTTGACGTTTATCCTGAGTATCTTCGCTGCGCATGGAGGGCCTCTCTCACCCCAGAGCCAGGGTATTGATCTGAAGGATGGGAAGCAGAATCGACAGCACGATCACGGCGACGATCCCGCCCATGACCACGATGATCGCCGGCTCCAGCAGGCTGAGCATCACGGCGGTGAAGTTGGAGAATTCGCGCTCCAGATAGTCGGCCGCGCGCTCCAGCATGGGCTCCAGCCGACCGCTGCTTTCGCCGGAGGCGGTCATGTAGACGAGGATGGGCGGAAACACCTCGGCGCGGCGCATGGCGGCCGACAGGCCCCCGCCCTCGCGCACGGCCTCGGCCATCTGTTCGGTGGCGCGGCGCAGGGCGCGGTTGGAGACGGTGCGGGCGGTGATGGTCAGCCCCTCCAGCACCGGCAGGCCCGCCGCGATCATGGTCGACAGGGTGCGGGCCATGCGCGCCCCGTGCAGGTCGCGCGTCAGCCGCCCGACCAGCGGCAGCCGCAGCACCCACGCATCCAGCCTCAGCCGCACCGCCTCGCGCCGCCGCGCGATCAGCCCCGCGGCGACCACGACGGCGACTATCAGCACCATCAGCCAGCCCCAGTCGCGCATCAGGTCCGACAGGCCGATGACCAGGCGCGTCAGCAGCGGCAGTGTCTGGCCCATGCTGTCGAACTGATCGACCACCTTGGGCACGATATAGGTCATCATGGCGACGATGACGCCCAACGCCACCACCGCCAGCACGCACGGATAAACCAGCGCCGTC
>CAZGPS010000056.1:0-14981 GCA_964527675.1 uncultured Brevundimonas sp.
ATGCTCGTGCCCATGGCGTACTGGTTGTTCTCGATGATGTAGATGGCCGGCAGCTTCCACAGCTGGGCCATGTTGAAGCTCTCATAGACCTGGCCCTGGTTGGCCGCGCCGTCGCCGAAATAGATGAAGGCGACCGAGTCATCGCCCCGATACCGCCCGGCGAAGGCCAGGCCGGTGCCGAGCGCGACCTGCGCTCCGACGATGCCGTGGCCGCCGTAGAAACCGGTGGCGGTGTCGAACATGTGCATCGACCCGCCCTTGCCCTTGGACGAACCGCCGATGCGGCCGGTCAGCTCGGCCATGACCTCTTTCGGGTCCATGCCGGCGCACAGCATGTGGCCGTGGTCGCGGTAGCCGGTGATGATCTTGTCGTGGCCCTGGCGCACGCTTTCCTGCACGCCCACGGCCACGGCTTCCTGGCCGATGTAGAGGTGGCAGAAGCCGCCGATCAGACCCATGCCGTACAGCTGGCCCGCGCGCTCCTCGAAGCGGCGGATGAGAACCATCTCGCGGTAGTAGCGCAGCAGGTCTTCTTTCGAGGCCGCCGGCGTGTTGGGCAGTTTTGTCGCCTTGCTGGAATCAGCTTTGGCGGCGGGGGCTTTCGCCATCCGTCATCTCCCGGCTGGGCCCCGGTTTCAGAGCCTCTTGTCGTTACGGAAAGGGGGTTTAGCAGCCTTCGTTCCCGAAACGCAAAGCGCGCCGGTCAAGCTGTAACCAAAGTTCACGCCCGTGGCGCGGCGGCGGCTCCGGGCGTGGGCGCGGCAACCCGGATGACGTAATCGCGCGGATCGGAGAAGCCCAGCACAGCCCGGGCCCGCTCTTCCAGAAGATCCCGCGACAGACTGTCGGTGCGCAGGTAGCGGACGCGGATTTCGAGGTCGCGGCGCTGCTCCAGAATGCTGGCCAGCTGGGCCTCGCGCCGCAACAGCATGGCGTCGCGGGCGCCGCCGCTCAGCAGGCCGCGCTCGCCAGTCAGGGCCTGGACGCCCAGATAGGCGATCAGCAGCAGCAACATGGCTGACGGCAAATAGGGCTTCATCCGCTCGGGCACTGACGGACGCTCCTTCTGAGCGTGGACTCACAATCAACAAGTCCTGACCGAAAATGCCTAACAAACCGTAGCTTGACCGTAGCGGCTGACCTTATTTCAGCAGCATGCCGTCGCCATAGTAGGCGCCCTGATCGCCCAACATCTCCTCGATGCGGAGCAGCTGGTTGTATTTGGCCGTGCGGTCCGATCGGGCGAGCGAGCCGGTCTTGATCTGCCCGCAGTTGGTGGCGACGGCCAGGTCGGCGATCGTCGAGTCCTCGGTCTCTCCCGAGCGGTGGCTCATCACGGCGGTGTAGCCGGCGCGGTGCGCCATATCCACCGCATCAAGGGTTTCGGACAAGGTCCCGATCTGGTTGACTTTTACGAGGATCGAATTGGCCAGGCCCTCGCCGATGCCGGCGGCCAGACGGGCGGGGTTCGTCACAAACAGGTCATCGCCGACGATCTGGACGCGGTCGCCGAGGCGGTCCGTCAGCAGCTTCCAGCCGTCGAAATCATCCTCGCCGCAGCCGTCCTCGATCGACACGATGGGGAAACGCTCGCACAGGTCGGCGAGGTAGGAGACCATGGCGTCGGCCTCGAGGGTCTTGCCCTCCCCCGCCATGACGTATTTGCCGTCCTTGTAGAATTCGGTCGCGGCGACATCGAGGGCGAGGTGGAAATCCTCTCCGGCCAGATAGCCCGCCGCCTGGCCGGCGCGGGTGATGAAGCTGAGCGCCTCCTCGGCGGAGGCGAGGTTGGGGGCGAAGCCGCCCTCGTCGCCGACGTTGGTGTTGTGGCCGGCGTCCTTCAACTGCATCTTCAGGGCGTGGAAAATCTCGGCCCCCATGCGCAGGGCCTCGGAGAAGCTGTCCGCCCCGGTCGGCAGGATCATGAACTCCTGGATGTCGATCGGATTGTCGGCGTGCGCGCCGCCGTTGATGATGTTCATCATCGGTGTCGGCAGGATGCGGGCCGAGACGCCGCCCAGATAGCGATACAGCGGCAGGCCCGATGAGATGGCGCTGGCCTTGGCGCAGGCGAGGCTGACGCCGAGAATGGCGTTGGCGCCCAACCGGGCCTTGTTGGGGGTGCCGTCGAGCGAGATCAGGGCCTCGTCGATGCGGCGCTGGTCCTCGGCGTCCATGCCGCTGAGGGCGTCGAAGATCTCGCCGTTGACGGCGTCGACCGCCTTGCCGACGCCCTTGCCGCCCCACAGGTCCTTGTCGCCGTCGCGCAGCTCCACCGCCTCATGGGCGCCGGTCGAGGCGCCGGAGGGCACGGCGGCCCGTCCGAAACTGCCGTCGTCGAGGATCACATCGACCTCCACCGTCGGATTGCCGCGGCTGTCGAGGATCTGGCGGGCGACGATGTCGGCGATGTCGGTCATGGGGCGGCTCTGTCACGGAGGGGATGGAGGGCGGGTTTAGCCCGCCGAAGCCCGGCGGGGCAAGGAAGAGGCCCGGCGGGCCGGAGATTCCGCGTCATCGAGGCCCGGTGAAAGTGTCCATGTCCGAGGAAAATTCGTGGGACACTTTCGGACACTTCGGACATTTCCCTCGGCTGGCGTGCGTGCTGAACTTGTCAAAGACCCGGCCCGGAAGGACCTGGGTCAGTAGAGCATGCGTCTGCGTCAAAATCGGACGTAGGCTCAGCCCGGATCCACGACAGGGTCCGGCGACAGGCCGCGGGCGTAGGCGGCGGAGAGCTGGCGGTAGTATTTCGAGTTGAAGGCGAGGATCGTCACGACCACGCCGAACAGGCCCGCGAGGCAGAAGACCAGGGCGATGCCCCGCTCCGGCCCCCGCCCGAACCAGTCGCCGATCGCCGCCGCGCCGGCTCCCGTCGTCATGAACGGGATGAAGACGAACTGGGTCAGGGGGGCGATCAGGAAGGCGGTCAGCGGCGAGGCCGCCTGTTCGACCGACTGGGCGAAGCCGAACACCCGCCCCTGCCGTTCGAACGGCACCACCTTCTGCAGGGTCGTATGCTCCGCCGCCTCGGCCCACGGGCCGAGGAACATCCAGACGATGCAGCCGGCCGCCAGCAGGACGATCGAGGACTGGATGGTGAAGACCGCCGCCGCCGACCAGGCGATCAGGTTCACCAGCAGCAAGGTGCGCACCGGGTTCTGGCCCAGCCCGGTCCGGGCGATGACAAGGCCGCTGACGATGAAGGCGCAGGAGACGAGGGCCCACAGCAGCCCCCAGGCCTGGACGGCCATCAGCGACAGGCCGTAGGCGTCCATCAGCGCCATGAAGACGCCGCCGAGGAAGTTATTGAAGCAGGCGAACAGGATCAGGGCGAACAGGCCGGGCACGGCCGCGATCACCCGGACCGTTCCGGCGATGTCGACGCGGCGGGGTTCGGCCGCCGCGCCCGGCGCAAGGTCGGGCCGTGACTCGTCGAACCGGACGAACAGCAGGTGGAGGAAGACCAGGGCGGTCAGGCCCAGGGCGAAGAGCGGGGTGTAGGGCAGGCCGCCCCAGGCCACGAGGAAGCCGCTGACCGCCGAGGTGGTCAGGAAGCCGATGCCGGTGACCATGCCCACCAGCCCGTTGGCCCGGTCGCGCCGGTCCTCGGGAATCAGCAGGGTGACGAGGGTCGGCAGGGCGATGCTGCGCACATTGCCGGCGATGACCCCGCCCATGGCGAGGCCGACGAACAGCCAGAGCGGCGCGCGGGACACGTCGGCGAGCGCCGCCGTGGACAGGCTTTCGTGGGTCGCCAGGGCAAGGCCGTAGAAGACGAAGGAGACCGCGCTGGAGCCCAGCATGACGATCTTCTTGCGATGGTGGTCGACCAGACTGCCCAGCCAGAAGCCGAGCCCGGCCGTCAGCACCAGATAGAGGCCGGCGATCATGCCGGTGGCGAACACGGAGCGGGTCTCCAGAAAGACCCAGAAGGTCAGGGCGAACCACACCGTGAAGTTGGTGATGTTGGCGACCAGGTTGTTCGCGAGCAGATGGCGAAAAGCACTCATGGGACGACGCGGCCTCGACGGCGGTCGGGGCCGCGCCGTCACGGAACAGGATTCGAATCAGATGACGCGAGACGCCCCCGTCGAGGAGCGCCCCTGATCAGGAACAGCCTTCGACATACTGGATGCTGGGCCCGCCGGCGGCGACCTGCTGGACCCGCCCGTCGTTGCCGATGTGATAGTTGATCCCGCGCGCCGCCGGATTCTGGACATAGCCGGTCCCGCCGCCGCTGCTCCAGGCGGTGATGTATTCCGCCGGGGGCTCGCTGTACTTGTGCGGGGACGCCGTCGCCGCCGCGCCATAGGCGGTCTTGATGGCCGCGGCCTCATCGCCGACGCCGAAGCCGCGATCGGTCTTGAGCGCGGCTTCACGGGCCAGCCAGATGCTGGTCAGGAGGCCGTTTTCGACCATCACGGTCAGGCCTGCGGGGGCCCGTTCGGGATGGAAGGTGTCGCAGGAGGCGGGATCCGGGCCGCCGACGGCGTTCGGGTTGGCGTCGGGGCCCAATGCCGCCTCGACCTCGGCGCGCGTCATGCCGATGCGCAGGGGCCCCCAGCCTTCGGCCGTGAGGGCGTTGGTCGTGGCGGGGGTGGTCGCGGGGGCCTCCGGTCCAGCCGGGGCGGCGGGCGCTGCGGCGGGCGCTGGCTCCGGATCGGGCGCGCCACAGGCGGCGAGCATCAGAACGGCGGACGTCAGCAGCAGGGGACGGATCATGGCGAGGCTCCTTGGGTTCAGGGCATCAACGCACGAAAACGGCGCGCGGATAACCGCGCGCCGTCAATCTTTTCAACCGGACCGTGGAAAGACCTAGTCTTCCTTGGGCGTCAGGACCTGGCGGCCGCGATAGGTGCCGGTCTTCAGGTCGATGTGGTGCGAGCGGCGCAGCTCGCCGGTGTCCTTGTCCTCGACGTGCGGGTTGGAGCCCAGCGAGTCGTGGGCGCGGCGCATGTTGCGACGCGAGGGCGATACTTTGCGCTTCGGAACGGCCATGTCCGTCTCAATCTTCTTAAAGTCGGGCGCTTGCGAAAGCGCGAAAACAACTGCGGCGGCCCTCAGGAGAGCCGCCACGTGAGCGCGGGCTTATGCCTGAACCCGCCGGGGAGTTCAAGTGTGGAGACGCGCGGTCCAACGGGCCCGCGACAGACCGTAATACAGGCTGTCCTTCCAGTCGCCGGCGATCTCCCACGTACGTTCCGCGAAACCGGTGCGGACGAAGCCGAGCCGCTCGAGCAGGCGAATCGATGCGGCGTTCTCCGGATCGACGTCGGCGGTCACGTCGTCGATGTCCCGCGTCGTGAAAACATGGTCGATCGAGGCCGCTACCGCCTCGCCGGCGAACCCCTGCCCCCAGTGGTCCGGGTGCAGGATGTAGCCGACCTCGGGCAGATGAAAGAAGCCCGCCTTGCCGATGACGACGCCGTCGCGCTCGATAACGAAATCGGGTTGGCCGGGGCCGTTGGCGATCATGCCGTCCAGCCAGACCTGCGTCTGTTGCAGCGTCCCGTGCGGCGGCGTCGACCACCAGCGGGTCGCGCGCGGGTCGGACAGGACGGCGTGGATCGCCTCCAGGTCGTCCGGGCGTGCGGACCGCAGGGTCAGCCGGGTTGTGCGGATCTCCATCTGTCGCCAGTGCCGCTGGAGACCGGTCCGGTCAAGCCAGGGCGCGTTCCAGGACGATGAAGTGCAGGTCGTCCCGGAGCGGCAGGCCGAAACGGGGATCGCCGTAGGGGAACGGCAGGGTCTCGCCGGTCGGGGCGTAGCCGAGACGCCGGTACCATTGGATCAACGTCTCGCGCTGCGGCAGGACCGAGATGCGCACCCGGCGGGCGCCGAATCGTTCGCTCAGCGCTGCATGGGCGGCTTCGACCAGCCGACGACCCAGCCCGCCGCCCTGCAGGGTCGGGCTGACGGACAGCATGCCGAAATAGCCCGTCTCCTCGCCCCGGTCAGCGATGAGGACGCAGCCGAGGAGGTCTTCACCCCGCCAGGCGGTGAGGATGGACTGGGCCGGGTCGGCGAGGATGTCCGCCAGGTCCTCCGGGTCGGTGCGCTGGCCATCCAGCAGGTCCGCCTCGGTCGTCCAGCCGGCGCGGGAGGCCTCGCCGCGATAGGCGCTCTCGATCAGCCGGTGCAGGGCGGGGATATCCGCCGCCCCCGCGTCGCGAATGCGGAGGTCAGTCATGGTCCAGCATGTCGGCGACGGCCTCGCCGATCGCCAGAGAACTGGTCAGGCCCGGGCTTTCGATGCCGAACAGGGCCACCAGACCGGCGAGGCCGTGGTCGTCACGGCCGCGTAACTGGAAGTCCGGCTGTGGCTCGCCCGGCCCGTGCAGCTTGGGCCGGATGCCGGCGTAGTCGGGGGTCAGGGCGCCGTCGGGCAGGCCGGGCCAGAAGCGGCGGATATAGCGCTCGAAGTCGGCGACCCTCGCCGGATCGACCGAATAATCCTCGGTCTCGACATAGACGAGGTCGGGCCCGAAAACGGCCTGCCCGCCGAGATCCTTGCGGTAGTGGGTGCCGAGCGCGCCCGGGATGGGCGGCGGGTAGATCAGCCGCTCGAACGGGGCCTTGCCGGTCAGGCGGAAATAGACCCCCTTGCCGAAATGGCCCGCCGGTATGCGATCGGCGGGATAGCCCGCGATTCGGCCGGTGACCTGCTGGGCCCCAAGGCCGGGGGCGGTGACCAGCAGCCGGGTGGTCAGGGTCGCCCCGCCCTCCCCGCCCGCCGTCAGGGTGAAGCCGCCGCCGGGCCGCGGCTCGGCGCGCTCGAACGGCGTTGAGACAACAACGGAACCGCCGGCGTCCTCGATCTCGCCCTGCAGGGCCAGCATATAGCCGTGGCTGTCGAAGACGCCGCTTTCGGGGGACAGGATGGCGGCGTGGGCGTTCAGGCCGGGCTCCAGCGCGCGAGCGGCAGGGCCCGTCAGATGTTCGAGGTTTTCGACCTCATTGGCGGTGGCCAGGTCGAAGATGGTCTCGATGCGCTCGACCTCGGCTTCCTCTGTGGCGACAACCAGCTTGCCGCAGCTGCGGTAGTCGACCTTGTGGCTGTCGAGGAAGGTGTACAGCAGCCGGCGGCCGGCGACGCAGTACCGCGCCTTCAGCGAGCCGGTCGGATAGTAGAGGCCGCCGTGGATGACCTCGGAATTGCGCGAGGACACGCCCTGGCCGATGTGCGGCTCCTTCTCCAGCACCAGCACCGACAGGCCGCGCCCGGCCAGCGCCCGGCCGCAGGCGAGGCCGACCGCGCCGGCGCCCACGACCGTGGCGTCGAAATCGAAACTCATGGTTTCGGGCCGTAGAGACTGGCGGCGCGGGCTTCGAAACAGTGCATCAGCTTGCCGACCGCCCGGTCGAAATTGGCGTGCAGGACGCCGTCCAGCAGTCGCGACCTGAAGGCGAAGTCGATGAAGAACTCGACGCGGGTCCCGGCGGGATCGGGGAAGAACTCCCAGCGGTTGTTCAGATGTCTGAACGGGCCCCGGATCAGGCCGACCTCGACCCTGTCGTGGTTGCGGTCATGCCGCACCCAGGTCGAGAACCGCTCCTTGAGGAAGGAGAAGCCGACGGCGGCTTCGGCGTCGAGGACCGTGACGCCGGGGGCTTCCTCGCGCGCGTTCCAGGTCCGCATGGCGGTCACCCAGGGCACGAACTCGGGATAGGCGGGCACGTCCGCGACCAGCGCGGCGAGCTGCGCGGGCGTGTACGGCAGGGTTCGGGTGACGCGGTGGACGGCCAAACGCGGCTCAGCGTCCGGTCTGGGCCAGACGGGCGGCCCGGAGGCGCGCGAAGTCGTCGCCCGCGTGGTGCGAACTGCGGGTCAGGGGCGAGGACGACACCATCAGGAAGCCCTTGGCGCGGGCGATGGCCTCATAGGCCTTGAACTCGTCGGGGGTGACGAAACGGTCGATGGCGGCGTGTTTGCGGGTCGGCTGGAGGTACTGGCCGATGGTGATGAAGTCGACGCCGGCCGAGCGCATGTCGTCCATCACCTGCATGACCTCTTCGCGAGTCTCGCCCAGGCCGACCATGATGCCGGACTTGGTGAACTGGTTGGGGTCGCGCTCCTTGACCATCTGCAGCAGGCGCAGGGAGTGGAAGTAGCGGGCCCCGGGCCGGATCTTCAGATACAGCCGCGGCACGGTCTCGAGGTTGTGGTTGAAGACGTCGGGGGTGGCGTCGATCATCACCTCGGCCGCGCCGTCCTTGCGCAGGAAATCGGGCGTCAGGATCTCGATGGTGGTGTTGGGGGCCTGCAGGCGGATCTGGCGCACCACCTCGGCGAAATGGGCGGCGCCGCCGTCCGAGACGTCATCGCGGTCGACGCTGGTGATGACGACGTGGTTCAGACCCAGTTGCGCCACGGCCAGACCGACCTTGGCCGGCTCTTCGGGATCGAGGGGCTGTGGCAGGCCCGTCTTGACGTTGCAAAAGGCGCAGGCCCGGGTGCAGGTGTCGCCCATGATCATCAGGGTGGCGTGCTTCTGGCTCCAGCACTCGCCGATGTTCGGGCAGGCCGCCTCCTCGCACACGGTGACGAGGCCCTTGTCCTTCACGATGGCCTTGGTGGCGTTGTACTGGCCCGAACCGGGCGCCTTGACGCGCAGCCAGTCGGGCTTCTTCAGTACGGCGGTCTCGGGCCGGTTCTGCTTCTCCGGGTGACGCAGCTCGGCGGGCGTCTTCCTCAGGGTGTCGATCAGCGTGACCAAGGCGTCGCGGGCTCCGGGCGGGACGAGACCGCTATGTCGTCCTTCCCGATGGCGAAGGCAAGGCGAGGGCGGAGCTCACGCAAGGTAACGTATCTTTTCAACGCCCTCCCCGCCCTCTAGTTTGTGCGTTCAGACCAAGGCGCGGCCAACGCGTCACGGAGGATGTATTTGCGCCTGCCCCTGGACCCCACAGTCGTCGAAGAGACGATCTTCGACGCCCTGATCGCGGCCCGCGACACCTATGGCGACAAGGAGATCCTGGAGGACCAGGATCGCAAGCCTCTGACCTATACCGGCCTGATCCGCGCCGCCTTCGTGCTGGGCCGCAAGATCGCGGCCCTGACGGAGCCGTCCGAGCGGGTCGGCATCCTGCTGCCGTCCAGCATGGGGGTGGTGGTGACCTTCTACGGCCTGCACGCCCATGGCCGGGTGCCGGTGATGCTGAATTTCACGTCGGGCGAGCTCAACATCAAGGCGGCGATCAAGGCCGCCGGGGTCGGCAAGGTGCTCACGGCGCGGCGCTTCATCCAGCAGGCCAAGCTGGAGGAGTTGATCGGCCATATCGAGAGCGTCGCCGAGGTGGTGTGGCTGGACGATGTGCGCGAGTCGATCGGCCTGCCCGACAAGCTTTACGGCCTGATGGCCGGCATGATGCCGAAGCGGTTCCGGGTGAAGACCGAGCCGTCGTCGCCGGGCGTGGTGCTGTTCACCTCGGGCAGCTTCGGCGCGCCCAAGGGGGTGGTGCTGAGCCAGTGGAACCTGGTCGCCAACTGCCGCCAGGTCGCCCAGCATATCGCGCTGGACCCGGACTGGGTGATGTTCAACCCGCTGCCGACCTTCCACTGTTTCGGCCTGACCGGCGGGGTGCTGCTGCCGCTGCTGCAGGGGTTGAAGGCGTTCCAGTACCCCTCCCCGCTCCACGCCAAGCAGATCGTCGAACTGCTGCCGCAGGTGAAGGCGTCAATCCTGTTCGCCACCGACACCTTCCTGAACCAGTACGCCCGCGTGGCCGGGCCGGACGACTTCTCGACGGTCCGGTTCGTCGTCGCCGGGGCCGAGCGGGTGCGGGACGAGACCCATCACCTGTTCAACACCCGCTTCCACGGCCTCAAGCTGCTGGAGGGCTACGGGGCCACCGAGGCGGCGCCGGTGGTGGCGGTCAACCATCCCGACCGGAACCGGCCCGGGACCGTCGGCCAGATGCTGCCGGGCATGGAATGGCGTCTCGATCCGGTCGACGGCATCGACGAAGGCGGCCGTCTGTACCTGCGCGGCCCCAATGTGATGAAGGGCTATCTGTCGTCCGACGATCCCGAGGCCATCGAGCCGCTGGAAGGCGGCTGGCATGACACGGGCGACATCGTCTCGGTCGATGAGGATGGCTATGTCTGCATCCTGGGACGGGTGAAGCGGTTCGCCAAGATCGGCGGCGAGATGGTGTCGCTGACGGCGGTCGAGGGGCTGGCCAGCGCGGTCTGGCCGGACGCGCGCCACGCCGTCGTCTCCATCCCGGACACCCGCAAGGGCGAGAAGCTGGTGCTGGTCACCGACCGCAAGGACGCCGACGTCGCCCGCCTCGCCGAATGGGCCCGCAGCCACGGCGCGCCGGAGTTGGCGGTGCCGAAGAAGATCCTGCGCGTCGGCGAGCTGCCGGTGCTGGGCACGGGCAAGACCGACTATGTGGCGATCCAGCAGATGGTCGAGCTCGACAAGGCGGCCTGAGGCGTTTTGAGAGAACGGCGATTCGGGGTCACCCTGCCCTCCTTGCAAAAGGGAGGATCTCATGTTCACGCGTTTCTCGGCCTGTCAGCCGCAACTGCTCAGCCTGTTGCGGATCGTCGCCGGGCTTCTGTTCGTCACCCACGGCACGGCCAAGGTTCTCGGCTTTCCCGCCATGGAAGGCCTGCCGCCGCCCGGCCCCAGCCTCGCCGGCCTGTCGGGTCCGCTGGAGCTGTTGTTCGGGACCCTGCTGGTCCTTGGCCTGTTCACCCGGCCGATCGCCTTTCTGGCCGCGGGCTTCTGCGCCGTCGGCTACTGGGTGGTTCATGCCGGCCAGGGCGCCATTCCGCTCGCCAACGGCGGCGAGCTCATCGCCCTGTACTGCTTCGTCTGGCTGTATTTCGTGGCCGCCGGTCCGGGCCCCTGGTCCGTCGACGCCGCGATGAAGCGGAGCTGATCAGCCGATCCGCACGCCGGTCATCGAGATCGATCCGCCCTCGATGACGTCGTTGAAGAAGCTGACGTCGTCGCCCGGTTGACGCTGGGCGGCGACGTACAGCAGCGGCAGAAAATGCTCATCGGTGGGGACGCTCATCTGCGCGTCTTCGGCGAGGCCGACCCAGTCGATCAGGGCGTCGTCGTCCCCGCGCACCAACGCCGCCTTGACCGCCTCGTTGAACCGGCTCGCCCAGTCATAGGGCTCGCCGCCGGCGCGCTTCCAGGTCCGCAGATTGTGCACGAAGTCGCCAGATCCGGCGATCACCACGCCCTCGTCCCGGAGCGGCGCCAGCCACCGCGCCAGGTCGAAATGGCCGCGGGCGTTCAGGCCGCGATTCAGCGACAGCTGGACGACCGGCACGTCGGCCTCGGGCCAGACATGGGCGAGCACCGACCAGGTTCCGTGATCGAGGCCCCACTGATCCGTCGGCGAGGCGCCGGTCAGGGCCGTCACCCGCTGCGCCAGTCCGGGCGAGCCGGGGGCCGGATACCGCATGGCGTGCAGCTCGGCCGGAAAGCCGCCGAAGTCGTGGATCGTCGCGGGCCGGGGCTGGGCCGTGACGCCGAGCCCGTCGGTTTCCCAGTGAGCCGAGACCATGACCACGCCGGCAGGCTTGCCGATCGCCTCGCCCAGCGCACGCCAGGCGTCCGCATAGGGACCACCCAGCGCGTTCATCGGCGAACCGTGGCCGAAGAAGAGGGCCGGCTGGCGCATCAGCCGACCAGTTTCTTCGCCGTCTCGGCCACATGGCGGCCCTGCCAGCGCGCACCTTCCAGCTCGTTCTCGCTGGGCATGCGCGAGCCGTCGCCGCCGGTGATGGTGGTGGCGCCGTAGGGCGAACCGCCCGTGACCTCGTCGATCCGCGACTGGCCGGCCCAGGCGTAGGGCAGGCCGGCGATGAGCATGCCGTGATGCAGCAGGGTCTGGATCAGGCCGATCAGGGTCGTCTCCTGACCGCCGTGCTGGGTCGCGGTCGAGGTGAAGGCCGAGCCCACCTTGCCGACCAGACCGCCCCTGGCCCAGACGCCGCCGGTCTGGTCGAGGAAGTTGCGCATCTGCGACGCGGCCGTGCCGTAGCGGGTGCCGGCCCCGACGATGATGGCGTCATAGTCCGCCAGTTCATCGACCGAGGCGATCGGCGCGGCCTGGTCCAGCTTGTAGCCGCTTTGGCGGGCGAGTTCTTCGGGCACCAATTCGGGAACCCGTTTGATGTCGACCGTGGCGCCCTCGACCTGCCGCGCGCCCTCGGCGACGGCCTCGGCCATGGCTTCGACGTGGCCATAGGTGGAATGATACAGGACAAGGATCTTGGGCATGGGGCTCTCCGCTGACTGGTCTGCATTAGCAACAGCGTCAGTGACGGAAATAGGTTCCGACCACGCTGGGAGCAAGCCCGTCGCCTCAAGCCTTGATCCGGGGCCCCAGCGGGCAGATCCGGTCGTAGAACTCGGCGCGCGCCGGAACCGCGCCGCCGCGCAGGAGCCGGAACCGGTGCTCCACGACCATCGCCTGCTGCTCGATGTTCAGGCCGCCCCAGTCGCAGTCCATGCCGGTGGGATATTCATAGGATGCCGGCCGGTCGCCCGCGCGGATCTTGCCGGTGAGAAGATTGACCCCCTGCTGGGCCTGCCAGACGTGGGTCAGTTCGTGGATCAGCAGCGCCTGGAGCGCCAGGGGCGCCGCCGCAAGGTCGGGCGGCAGACTCCGGCGAGGCCAGACGATCCATTCACGGCCGAACCAGCGGCCCGGCACGAAGGCGCGATCAAACGGCCACGGCGCGGACAGCAGGCGAACGCCGGCGCTGTCCAGCGCCTCGCCGAAGGCTTCGGAGGCGAGCCGCTTTTCGCCGGTCGTCAGCGAGCGGATCACGGGGCCGTGGCCATCGCATAGCCGCCGGTGGGGCTGACCCACTCCCAGTGCCAGGGCTCATAGACATAGGGGACGAAGCCGAAGCGGTGGGCGTTGGCCACCAGCCAGCGGTAGGTCGCGGTGCGGCTCATGTGCAGGCGGCTGCCCGGGGAGGTGTTGTCGACGCCGAGGCCGGGGACCTGGCCGACATAGAGATCGACCGCCGTGCCCGTCCGGTGCGGCGAACACACCGCGCGGCGCAGGCCGTCGCAATTGCCCTGGGCGGCGCAGCGGGCGGCGTCGGCCTCCGGATCGCGGAAACCGGAGAAGATCTGCAAGAGTTCCGGATCGGCCGCCACCTCCGGGACTTCCTCCCTCGCCGCGGCCACCATCAGGCGATAGGCGGCCAGTACGTCCCGTCGCAGCAGACGTGTCAGCCGGTCGGCATGCTCCTCGGCCTCGACCAGGTAGCCCAGCTGATAGAGGGGCGGCGGGTCCGGGCACGGCTGCTGGCGGACGCGCTCCATGATGAATGGTCGGCGCTCCTGCCAGATCCCGCGGAAGACCTGGAAGGTCGCCGGATCGAACCAGCCGGTGGCCGGCAGGCCGTGGGCGTACTGGAAATCCGCGAGGGTCCGGGCGAAGCGCGGGGAACCCGGAGCGCAGCCGGTGCCGAGCTCCTTCTGGATCAGCGGCAGATAGGCCTCCCAGCCCCATTCGGGCGGACCGAACGGGGTCCACTGCATCGCATTGTGGGAGATGGCGTTGGCGTACGCCGGGGCGCCCCATTCTATCGGGTCCACATCGCAGATCTCGGCCGCGCCGGACCCGGCCTGCGCGCGCGCCTCGCCGGCGCCCGAGATCGCTCCGAACAGGAGCGGGAGGGCGGCCAGCATCGACAGGACGGGACGCTTCGACATGGCGCGATGGTGACCCCAGCCGCGTGTCCACGGCAAGGCCATTCGCGCGCCGGCGCACAGGACCCGCGACCGCTCGCGCGCCGCGCGCAAAGGCGGCATGGTGAAGCTGCGGCCGACTCAGGGCCGAACTCCGCCGGACGTCCGCATGACTGATGCAGCCCCGCCCGCCCCGCGCCGCAGCAACGGCGTCCTGGCCGCCTTCTCGGCCGCCTGCCTGCCCTATGCCGCGCTGGGCCTGCCCGTCTATGTGACCCTGCCGGAATTCTACGCCAGCCACGTCGGCGTCGACCTGGCCGTGGTCGGTCTGGTGTTCCTGGTCATCCGCATGGCCGACATCGTCATTGATCCGGCGCTGGGTATGGTGATCGACCGTACGCACAGCCGTTTCGGCCGCTATCGGCTGTGGATGGGGCTCGCGGCGCCGGTGCTGATGCTGGCGGTCGGCATGCTGTTCATGGCCCGGCCCGGCGCGGGGCCCGCCTATCTGACGGTCTGGCTGGTGGTGCTGTCGCTGGGCTTTTCGGTCAGCCTGCTGTCGCAGGTCAGCTGGGCCTCGGCCCTGTCGTCCGACTACAACCAGCGCTCGCGCATCTACGGCTGGTGGCAGACGGCCAATATCGTCGGCGTGCTGGCGGTGCTGATGGTGCCCGTGCTGGTGCAGAACATGGGCTGGGGCGACTACGCCCGGGCGGTGCAGTGGCAGGGGTGGTTCATCATCATCGCCCTGCCCGTCTCCCTGGCGGTGACCTTCGCCTTCACGCCGGAGCCGCCGCCCGGACCCGCGACCGCGGCCGAGACCCGGTTCGGCTATCTGGCCCTGTTCAAGCGGCCGGTGATCCAGCGGCTGCTGGGGGCCGATCTGGCGCTGGGCGTGGCGCGCGGCGTGGTCGGGGCGCTGTTCTTCTACTTCTTCGAGGCCGCCCGCGGCTTCGAGCGGGCCGAGACCTCGATCCTGCTGCTGGTCTATGTCGTCTTCGGCCTGTTCGGAGCGCCGGCGTGGAGCTGGCTGGCGGTCAGGCTGGGCAAGCACCGGGCGCTGATCTGGGCCTGCGTCTATTTCGCCGTGACCCTGATGTTCGCCGCCTTCCTCGCCCCTGTTCTGGTCGGACCGGCGCGGGCCGGACTGGAGGCCGTGACCGGGTCTCCGGCGCCCTATGCCGACCTGCTGGTGGCCGGGGCGATGGTGGCGCTGGTCGGCCTGGCCTTCGCCTCGGGCGACCTGCTGCTGCGGGCCATGATGGCCGATGTCAGCGATCAGGTGCGGCTGGATGACGG
>CAZGPS010000057.1:0-14699 GCA_964527675.1 uncultured Brevundimonas sp.
CCGCGGTCTTGGGCGCGATCGCCCCGCGCCGCCCGACCGGCAGGGCGATGGCGTTCGGCGCCACCGTGCCCTGCCCCGCCCGCGGTTGCGTCGCCGCCGCGCCCAGGGCCGTGCGCACATCGGCCTCGGTGATTTCGGCCCCGGTCGTCGAGCGCGCCGCCAGAGTCTCGATGACCCGCTTCGCCTGGGCCCGGTCGCGGGTCGAGCCGTTGATGGCGACCCCGCCGCCGGGGGTCTCGACCAGCACCTTGTAGGCGTCCTCGATCAGGGCGATGTGGCGGCTGTTGGGACCCGCAACAGCCCGCACGGCGGCGTCGTCCAGGGCCAGAAACTCACTCTCACGCGCCATGGGCCGCCTTCTGCTGGAGCCGGCCGGTCAGGGAATTCTGCTGGCCGCGCTCGATCTCCACCGGAACGATCCGGCCGATCAGATGATCCGCGTCGTTGACATGAACCGATTGCAGCCACGGCGAGCGGCCGATCGCCTGGCCCGGGTGACGGCCCTTGCGCTCGAACAGCACCGGCACGGTCATCCCCGCCCGCGAGGCGTTGAAGGCCACCTGCTGTTCCGTCAACAACGCCTGGAGCGCATGCAGCCGTTGGCGACTGACGGCGTCCGGGACCTGCCCCGCCATGGTCGCCGCCGGAGTCCCCGGGCGGGGCGAATACATGAAGGAGAAGGCCCCGGCGTAGCTCACCCGCCGCACCAGATCCATGGTCTGCTCAAAGTCGGCGTCGGTCTCGCCCGGGAAGCCGACGATGAAATCCCCCGACAGCGCCATGTCCGGCCGCGCCGCGCGGATGCGCTCGACCAGCTCGATATATTTCGCCCGCCCGTGCTTGCGGTTCATCAGCCTCAGGATGCGATCCGAGCCGGACTGCACCGGCAGGTGCAGCCACGGCATCAGGGCCTCCAGCGCGCCATGGGCGGCGATCAGCTCGTCCGACATGTCATTGGGATGGCTGGTCGTATAGCGGATCCGGTCCAGCCCCGGGATCTCCGCCAGGGCCCAGGCCAGCCGGGCCAGACTGGACGGCTTCCCGTCCGGCCCCTCGCCGTCATAGGCGTTGACGTTCTGGCCCAGCAGGGTGACCTCGCGCACGCCCCGCGCCGTCAGCTCGCGCGCCTCGGCCAGCACGTCGGCCACCGGCCGCGACCATTCGGCGCCGCGCGTATAGGGCACGACGCAGAAGGTGCAGAATTTGTCACAGCCTTCCTGCACCGTCAGGAAGGCCGTCACCCCCTCGCCGCCGCGCGGGACCTGCAGCGCATCGAATTTCTCATGGGGCGCGAACTCGGCCCCGATCCGCTCGCCCCGCGCCCGCGCCGTGCGGGTCAGCAGCTCCGGCAGCTGGTGATAGGCCTGCGGCCCGACCACCAGATCGACCGCCGGCTGGCGGCGCATGATCTCCTCGCCCTCGGCCTGGGCGACGCATCCGGCCACGGCGATGGTCATCCGCGCCCCGCCCGCCGCCAGTCGCAGCTCGCGCGTCTCGCGCAGCTTGCCCAGCTCGGAATAGACCTTCTCGGCCGCCTTCTCGCGGATGTGGCAGGTGTTCAGAATGACGAAGTCCGCGTCCTCGGCCGTGTCCGTCGGCGCGTAACCCAGCGGGCGCAGCACATCGGCCATGCGCTCGCTGTCATAGACGTTCATCTGGCAACCGTAGGTCTTGATGAACAGCCGCTTCGGCGCGGCGCCCGCCTCAGCCGTCTCCGGTGCTGGAACAAGGGTCTCGGTCATGCGGCGACTAATAAGGCCCCCGCGCGGTTCGCGCCATGGCTAGCCCTGGTCGAGGTCGGCCGGGTCGACCCGCGCGGCGTGGCGCTTGAAGATCAGCCCCTCGCGCTTGGACGGCTCGGCCCCCTCGATCGGCTTGCCGTAGAGCTCCAGCTTGTGGCCGATCAGTTCGAAGCCCAGCCGTTCGGCGATCTCGGTCTTGAGCCGTTCGATCTCGGCGTCGAAGAATTCGATCACCTCGCCCGAGCGGGTGTCGATCAGGTGGTCGTGATGGTCGTCCCCCGCCTCTTCATAGCGGCTGCGTCCATCGCCAAAGTCATGTTTTTCAACGACTCCCGCCTCCTCAAACAGCCGGACCGTGCGGTAGACGGTGGCGATCGAGATATGCGGATCGATCGACGAGGCGCGGCGGTACAGCTCCTCGACGTCGGGGTGGTCCTCGGCGCTGGACAGGACCCGGGCGATGACGCGCCGCTGCTCGGTCATGCGCATGCCGCGCTCGGCGCAGAGTTTTTCGATCCGGTCCATGGCGGGAGAATAGGCTGACCGGGTGGACTAGGGAAGCGTCTCGGCCAGGTTGAGCGCCAGAAGCAGGGCGTCGCGCCGTCCGCCGTCCACCCCGGCGTAGTAGCCGGGCCGCCGCCCGGCCTCGACGAAGCCCGCCCGGGCGTACAGCGCCCGCGCCGCCGCATTGTCCTCGGCCACCTCGAGGAACACCCGCGCCGCCCCGCGCGCCGCCGCCGCCAGCACCCCCGCGCCGACCAGCCGGCCGCCCTCCCCGCTCCGCCGCGCCCCGGGCCGCACCGCCAGGGTCAGAATCTCCGCCTCGTCGGCGACCGCCCGCATCAGGATGAAGCCGTTCGGCGTCTCCAGCGCGAACACCCCGGCCTGATCCAGCAGGTCGGCGAAGGCGGCCGCGCTCCACGGCGCGTCATGCGGCCCGGTGAAGGCGTCGGCGTGGATCCCCGCCAGCCGCGCCGCCCGCTCCGCGTCTGCGGCCGCGCCGGTCATGCCGCCGGCGGCCGGGGCTGGCCCGGCAGGCGCGTCGGCGGCGTCGCGTCCGGCGCGCGCAGATACAGCGGTCGCGGCGGGTTCATCGCCGGATCGGCCGCGGCGGTCAGCCGGGCGAGGGCCTCGGGCGCGGGGCCCTCGAGGGCGAACACCACCCCATCCGCGACGTCATCGGCGATCAGGGCCGCGCCGGAGCCGATCAGCCCCGCCCCCGCCCCCAGCGCCCGCGCCCTGTCGCGCGCCGTCTCGACCGACAGGGCCTCCGCCGGCCCCCCGGCGACTCCGTCGCGCCAGAAGCGCGCATAGACCTGCCCCCGCCGCGCATCGATCAGCGCCGCCGCGGCGGGGAGGGGCCCGGCCGAAGCCGCAAGCCCGTCCAGCGTCGAGATCCCCACCACCGGCCGGTCCAGCGCCGCACCCAGCCCCTGGGCGAAGGCCAGGCCGACCCTCAGCCCCGTGAATGAGCCCGGGCCCGCCGTGACCCCGATCCGGTCGATGGCGCCGAAGCCGCCCGCCCCGGCCACGGCGTCGCGCACCATCCCGCCCAGCCGTTCCTGATGCCCCTTGGTCATGACCTCGGAGCGCAGCCCCAGCGGCTGCGCCCCGCCGTCCTCGACCGCGAACACCCCGGCGCTGCACAGTCCCAGCGCCGTATCGATGACCAGCACCCTCACGCCGCCGCCCCCGCGCCGGCCGCGCGCCCCCTGGCGGTCACTCGTCCCGGGCCAGCGCCCGCACCACCCGCGCCACCGCCTTGCGCAATTCGCGGTCCTCGATCAGCGGAAAGGCCGTCGCCACGGCCCGGCCCTCCGCCGTGGCGGTGATGTGGCGCAGCGCCTCCCAGCCGGTGTCGGAGGGCTCGCGCGCCGTCTGCACCGGTGGAAAAAAGGCCTCGACCGAGGTCGCCAGCACGGTCGCCACGCGATGCAGCCGCGAGGCCGAAATGCGGTTCTGGCCGGTCTCGTATTTCTGCACCTGCTGGAAGCTGATGCCGATCTGCTGCGCCAGCGCCGTCTGGGACAGCCCCATGGCCGAACGGCGCAGACTGATCCGCGCGCCGACAAAGGCGTCCACCTCCTGCGGTCCCCCGATCCTGCCCATGGCTGCCTCCCTGTCCGGTACGGAACAGTTTCATGAAAGCGGCGCTATTGCAACCAAATCGTTTCATCTAGAGGTCCAGCCTCGCCACCACGGCCGAAACCTGCCGCGTCGCCGCCCGGGCGATCCGCTCCTCGCCGCCGCGGACCCCGCGTACGGTCAGGGCCTCGGCGTCGGCGCTGTCATAGAGGCGCACCCGCACCTCGCCGTCGGCCATTTCGATGACGCAGCCCTGATCGCGCCGCGGCCAGCGGCCGGGCTCATACTCCAGCACCACGCCCGAGGCGGCCCAGGGGGAAAGGTCATCATTGGACAGCTGCAACCGGCGGGTCGTCCCCGCGGGCGGACCGGCGTAGGACCGGCCCAGGCTCTGCATCCCTGCGACGGCGGGGTTCTCCGACGGCTCGGCCGGGACGGCGCCGGAGTCTGCGAGCTTCAGGGCCAGAGCCTCGGGCGAGGCGCCGATCGCCGTGGTGAACCGCCGCTGCACATCGGGCCGGAACAGGCCGGGCCGTTGGCCGGATTCATACAGGCCCCAGCCCTGGCTGGTCATGCCCAGCCGCTCCCCCGCCTCGGCCTGGCTTAGCCCGGCCTCGCGGCGCAGGGCGGCGAGCGCCTCGCCGAGGCGCCGGACGTCGCTGTCGCTCTCGAACCGGGGCATGAACCCATGATGGCGCCCCCGCCCGCCGGAAGCGAGGACGGATTTGTTTCAGGGTTCTCCATCGCCGTCATCCTCGGGCTTGACCCGAGGATCAGACCGTCCGGTGCTCGGTAGACGGGCTGCGGTCACGCTTGCCGGGGCCATCCCGGAGGCACAGACCCGCCCCGGCCTCTGATCCTCGGGTCAAGCCCGAGGATGACGCCGAGGGAAGGGTCGGAGGGACCTAGAGCACCTGCTCGACGCGCGTCACTTCCGGCACATAGTGTTTCATCATCTGCTCGACCCCGGCCTTGAGCGTCGCCGAGGACGACGGACAGCCGGCGCAGGCGCCGCGCAGGCGCAGGGACAGAACCCCGGTCTCGAGGTCGAAGCTGTCGAACAGGATGTCGCCGCCGTCTTGGGCCACCGCCGGGCGGATGCGGCTGTCCAGCAGCTGTTTGATCTCGGCCACGATCTCGCTGTCCTCGCCGCCCGCCTCGACCTCGCCGGCCGCGCCCTCGCGCATCAGCGCCGCGCCCGAGACGAAATGATCCATCACTGTCGCCAGGATCGGCGCCTTCATCTGCGACCAGTCCGGCCCGGCGGGATCGCGCGTCACCGAGACATAGTCCGAGCCGAAGAAGACCCCGGCGACACCCTCCAGCTGGAACAGCGCCTCCGCCAGCGGCGAGGCGGCGGCCTGGTCGATGGTCAGGAATTCGCGCGGCTCGGCCGAGACCTCGCGGCCCGGCAGGAATTTGAGCGCGTTCGGATTAGGCGTGGCTTCGGTCTGGATGAACATGAGCCTCAGATGCGCTCGCCTGCGGGTGGGTTCAAGACCGTGAGCGCTCAAGCACCAGAACCTATGGTGAACATCACTCTTGCTGTAGCATCATAAGCAACCCGCAATAACGCGGCGATTCGGGGAACCGGAATGAGCGAGCCCTCTAACTACGGTCGTGTCCAGTCGCTGGCAGAGGTCAGCCACACGCTCGTCCAAAGAACTTACGCCCGACTTGATTTGCTTGAGCGGGCCTTTGCGGCCCTGCCGGGTGCGAATACCGTCGACTTGGAAGCGCTAGCCTCGCAGGCCATCGCCGATCTCATTGACCGGAATCCACGCGATGATGGCGATGAGATGAGAGAAACGCTCGCAGACAGCGTCAAAAGGATGCGCGGTCACCTCTAGCTTTTCCCGCATTCGACCATCACGCCAGATCTTCCAGCTCCTTCTCCGTCAGCTCGCCCGGCACGATGGTCACCGGCAGCTTGCGCCCGGTGAAGGCCGCGCCCTGCTTGATCACGGCCCCGACCAGCGGTCCCGGCGCGGTCGAACCGGAGGCCAGCACCAGAATCTTGATGTCGGGGTCCTCGTCGACGACCTTGCGGATGCAGGTCTGCGGCTCGCCGCGTTCGATCAGCAAGATCGGCATCGAGCCCGACCGTTCCGCCGCCTCCGCCGCCCAGGTGTTCAGCGAGGCCTCGGCCTCGGCCCGGGTCTGGCGCTCGATCTCCTCGCGCACCCCGGCCCAGTGGGCGTCCGAGGCCGCCGCCGGAATGATCCGCAGCATGACCACATGGCCGCCGGTCGAGCGGGCGCGCCGCGCCGCATAGCGCAGCGCCGACTCGAACTCGGGGCTGTCGTCGACCACGACCAGAAACTTACGCGGCATCGGCAGCCCTCTCCCTCACATCGTACGCTAGCAGATCGGAAGCGGCTGCGCGAAGCGGCGACCTCTCGCCCGTCATCCTCTGGCTTGACCCGAGGATCAGACCGTCCGGCGTCTCCGTGGAACGAGACGCGGTCACGCTTCCAGGGCCTTCCCCTATCGCACAGTCCCGGCCCCCACATCGGATCCTCGGGTCAAGCCGGAGGATGACGGAGTGGTTAGCGGCGAGCCACGCTTGCTCACCCCTCGGAACCTCAACTCGCCGAGGTGGCGATCTCGCGGATGGCGCTGTTGGCGATGGTCAGCTTGGCGAAGGTCCAGCCCGAGCCCGAGGCCTCGATCTCGTCGACCGAGGCGCGCACCCCCTCCACCGTCTTCAGCCGCGGCCCGATCCAGCGGTCCACCGCCTGTTCCGCCGACAATTCGGTGGCCCCGACCGAGGCGTCGGTCGAGCGGGCGACGGCCCGCGTCAACATCAGCTGCTCGTTCATCAGGTCCTCGATCAGACGCCGCACCGCCAGCCGGTCGAAATGATCTGCCGAGGGCACCGCCCCCGCCGCCGCGCGCAGCCGGTCGAAGTCGAAGGCCGCCCCGACCTGGTGGTACAGGGTCGCCATGGCCGGCTCGGGCCAGCCCGCCTCGCGGGCCAGATCGCCGATGTCGGCCGTGGCCACCAGCGGCCGCAGCATGGCGAAGTCCCGCGCCATGGCGTCCGGCGCCCCCCAGGCGGTGAAGGCCGCGATCCGACCCTCCAGCTGGCTCTGCTCGAAGCGCGACAGCACGCTTCCGCCGGCGGCGCGCAGCGTATCAGCCGCCGGGCGATAGGCGGCGATCAGGCTCTCGACCGTAGCCCCGTCCCGGGTGGCGCGACGGGCCAGCCAGAAGGTCTGGCGGCGCAGCACGGTCGAGATCTCGCGATACAGGGCGATCTGGGCCTCGGCCGAAACCTTCAGGTCCAGCGCCGAGACCGCGTCCCACGCCTGGTCGAGCCGGAACACCTGCCGCGCCGCCTCAAAGGCGATGACCATGGCCCCGGTGTCGCACTGGGCCGAAAGGCGCAGCCGTTCCGGGAAGGTCGGGCCGCACATGTTGACGATCTCGTTCGACAGCACGGTCGAGATGATCTCGCGCTTCAGCCGGTGGCGCTGCATGTCCGGCTCGAACTTCGCCAGCGGCTCGGGGAAGTAGCGCACCAGGGTGCGGTGGAAGAAGGGATCGTCCGGGGCGGTCGAGGCGACCACGTCGTCGAACAGTTCGATCTTGGAATAGGCCGTCAGCACCGCCAACTCGGGCCGGGTCAGCGCCTGTCCCGCGGCCTTCATCTCGGCCAGTTTGACGTCGTCGGGCAGGCCCTCGACCTTGCGGTCCAGCTTCCCCTTGCCGCCCAGCCACTGCATGAAGCGCTGCTGCGAATCCAGCGCCCCGACGCCCTCGGCTTCCTGCAGGCTGAGGGCCAGGGTCTGGTCGTAGTTGTGCACCAGCACCTTCAGCCCGACCTCCTCGGTCATCGAGGCCAGCAGGGCGTTGCGGTCCGCCGCCTTCAGCGCCCCCGAGGCGATCGCCGCCCCGGTCAGGATCTTGATGTTGACCTCATGGTCGGAGCTGTCGACCCCGGCCGAGTTGTCGATGGCGTCGGTGTTGATGCGGCCGCCGTTCCGGGCGAAGCCGATGCGCCCGGCCTGGGTCATGCCCAGATTGGCGCCCTCGCCGATGACCCGGGCGCGCAGATCGACGCCGTCGACGCGGATGGCATCATTGGCCTTGTCGCCGACCTGCAGGTCGGTTTCGTGGGCCGCCTTCACATAGGTGCCGATGCCGCCGAAATAGAGCAGCTCGGCCGGCGCCTTGATGATCGCCTTCATCAGCGCCGCCGGGTCCAGCACGTCCTCGGCGATGTCCAGCGCCGCCTTGATCTCGGGCGACAGCTCGATCGACTTGGCCGAGCGCGGGAACACCCCGCCGCCCTTCGAGATCTTCGTCTTGTCATAGTCCTGCCACGACGAGCGCGGCAGTTCGAACATCCGCGCCCGCTCGACCCATGACGTCGCCGGATCGGGGTTCGGATCGATGAAGATGTCGCGGTGATCGAAGGCCGCGACCAGCTTGATCGCCTTCGACAGCAGCATGCCGTTGCCGAACACGTCGCCGCTCATGTCGCCGACGCCGACGACGGTGAAGGGCTCGCTCTGGATGTCCTTGCCCATCTCGCGGAAGTGGCGCTTGACCGCCTCCCAGGCGCCGCGGGCCGTTATACCCATTTGCTTGTGGTCGTAGCCGACCGACCCGCCCGAGGCGAAGGCGTCGTCCAGCCAGAAGCCGTAGTCGGCCGAAATGCCGTTGGCGATGTCCGAGAAGGTCGCCGTGCCCTTGTCCGCGGCCACGACCAGATAGGGGTCGTCCCCCTCCCACAGCACGACGCCCGCGGGATGGGCCACCGAGCCGTCGGCGAGGATGTTGTCGGTGATGTCCAGCAGGCCCGACAGGAAGGTGCGGTAGGCGCGGATCGCCTCGGCCTGCTGGGCGTCGCGGTCGCCGCCGGCGCGGACGATCGCCGGCAGGCCCTTGGGATAGAAGCCGCCCTTGGAGCCGACCGGCACGATCACCGCATTCTTGACCTGCTGCGCCTTGACCAGACCCAGCACCTCGGTGCGGAAGTCGTCGCGCCGGTCCGACCAGCGCAGCCCGCCGCGCGCCACCGGCCCGAAGCGCAGATGCACCCCCTCGACATGCGGGGCCCAGACGAAGATCTCGCGGAACGGCTTGGGCAGCGGCAGGTCGTCCAGCTCGCGCGAGGCGATCTTGATGGCGATATGCGCCCTGGGCGCGCCGTCCGGCCCGGTCTGGAAATAGTTGGTCCGCTTGATCGCCAGCACCAGCAGGGCCAGCCGGCGCAGGGCCCGGTCGTGGTCGAGGCTCTTCACCTCCTGCAGCAGGGCCATCAGCTTGTCGGTCTGTTCCCTGACCGCCGCCGCCCGCGCCTTGGCGTCGCCGCCGGCCGCCGGATCGAATTTGGCGTGGAACAGCGACACCAGGCCGCGCGCCACGGCCGGATAGTCGCGCAGCGCCTCTTCCTGCACCGCCTGGCTGGGATCGAGCCCGGTCTGCTGGCGATAGCGGGCGAGGGTGCGCACCAGCGCCGCCTCGCGCCAGCCCACGCCCAGCTCCAGCACCAGCCGGTTGAAGCCGTCGCTCTCCGTCCGTCCTGTCCACACCGCCGAAAAGGCCTGTTCGAACGGCGCGCGCACGTCGTCGAAATGCAGCCCCCCGCCGCGCGGGTCCTCCAGCAGGAATTCATGCACATGGATCGCCGGATCGCCCTGCGGCGTCAGGGCGTGGCCCCACTCCTCCAGCGTCTTCAGCCCCATGTCGGCCAGCACCGGCAGCACGTCCGACAGCGGCACGGCCGCGCCCCGGCGGTACAGTTTGAAGCGGAAATTCAGCGGCCCGTCCTGTGCGGTGCGGAAGGCCCGCACCGCCACCGGCTCGCCGCCGTCGTTGAGGCCGCTGGCGTTCAGCCGGTCCGCCGACTGCAGGTCGCGCACCGCCTCGTCGGCGCTGTAGCGGTCGCGGTAGCCGGCCCCGAAGGCCCAGGCCCAGCGCGCGCTCAGAGGCCCGACCTGGACGTCGTCGACGTCGGCCGTGCGCAGGGCGCTCTCGAAGCGGTCGACCCAGCTGCGGCCGGCCTCGGTGATCTCGGCGTCCAGTTCGGCCGGATCCGGGCACGGATGATCGCCCGGGGTGACGCCGATGATGTAGTGGATGCGCACCAGCGGCTGGTCCGACAGCTGCGGATACCAGGCCGACAGCCGCCCGCCCCAGGCCCGCGCCAGGATGCGGCCGATCTGTTCGCGGACCGCCGGGCTGAAGCGTTCGCGCGGAATGAAGGTCAGCACCGAGACGAAGCGGTCGAACGGGTCCTTGCGGGTGAAGCTCTTGATCCGCGGCCGGTCGTGCAGGTGCAATATGCCCAGCGCGATCTCCAGCAGCTCGTCCTCGCTGATCTGGAAGAGTTCGTCGCGCGGATAGTTTTCGAGGATGTTCTTCAGCCGCTTGTGGCTGTGCGAGCCGGCGACCTTGTCGGCCCGGGCGAGGGCGTTGACCACCTTGCGGCGCAGCAGCGGCACCTCATTGGCGGTCTTGTCATAGGCCTCGACGGTGAACAGGCCGACGAAGCGGGTCTCGCCCGACGGCTTGCCGTCCGCCCCGAACCGCTTGACCCCGATATAGTCCATATAGGCCCGGCGATGGACCCGCGAGCGGGCGTTGGCCTTGGCCACCGTCACCGGCTCGGACAGGTTCAGCTGCTTCTTCATCGACCGCGTCAGCACGGCCGGCTCATTGGCCCGGCGCAGCACGGTGCGATCCGGATCGGCCAGCACGCCCAGGCCGGCGCCCGACTGCGACAGCGGGGCCTCGGCCTCGTAGCCGCCGTCCGGCGTGCGCGGATAGTCGTAGTCGCGGGCCCCGAGGAAGACGAAATGGTCCGCCTCCAGCCAGCGCAGGAAGGCCAGGTTCTCGGCCAGGATGTCCGGATCGACCCCGGGAACGCCGGCCTCCAGATGGGCGATCGAGCGCGCCATCAGCGCGTTCATGGCTGCGTGATCGGCGACGGCGGCGCGCACGTCCGCCATGGTCGCCGCCAGGCTCTCGCCGAGGGCGTCGCGCCGCTCCTGCGGCGTCGGGTCCATGACCACGATGATCACCGAGGTGCGCACCCCGTCCATCTCGACGATCGGGTGGAACATCGAGCGCACGGTGACGCCGACCTCGGCCAGTTCGCCCATGACGCTGTCGACGAGGAAGGGCCGGTCGTCCTGGATGATGACGATGCTGTCGTAGCCCGTGGCGCGCCCATCGGCGCCGGTCAGAGGCCCGAGGGTGATCAGGGCCGCCTCGCCCGGCCGGCGTCCGGCCGCCGTGCGCCACACCGAGGCCAGCAGATGGGCCAGGTCGGCGCCGCTCAGTTCCGGCGTCTCGTCGGCGGCGTAGTCGTCATGGGCCTGGGCGAGGTAGGCGCGGGCGCCCTCGCCCCCCGCATCGCCCGCCGCGCGGGCGAAATTCGCCTCCAGCGCCTCCAGGGTGATCGCCTGAGGGTGCGTGGGGGCGGAAGCGCCGGGCATGGGGGTCTCTTTGCGGAACGCGGCCGCTGACGGGCCGCCTGGGGACATCGCCAGACTAGGCCGCTTCGCCGCTTCGGCAAGCGCCCCGTCCGGACGCGCTCCACTAGGCCAGCGCCCCGGCGGCGGAAAGCCTAAAATGAGACGAACTGGCGCCCATGCCGACCCGCCGGGCAGGCCCCCAAACGACGAGGCCGCCGGACTTTCGTCCGGCGGCCTGTTCGGACCGGCGCCCGGGGAGGGGGAGGGTAGGCGCCGATCTTGAGCGCCACGGCCTTGGGGGGGAGGGGGGGCCGCGGCGACAGGTGTGAAATAGGCGCCGGTTGTGGCCAATCAAGGGCGACGAAACGGCCTCAAGGGGCCTTCGGCTGCGGCGGGTTGACGCGGCGTCTGGCGGGCTGTTTCTCGGCCTCGGACTCGGCATAGGGCTCGCCGTCGCCGGACAGCAGGATCGCCATCCAGCGCGACCCCTTGAACTCCGCCAGTATGGCCATGGCCATGACCGCCAGCGGCGTCGACAGGAACATGCCGACCACCCCCCAGACCTTGCCCCAGAAGGCCAGCGACAGCAGCACCACCACCGGGTCGATGTTCTGGTTGTCGCCCTGCATCCGCGGCTGGATCACATTGCCGCTGATGAACAATATGGTCTGCAGGCCGCCCAGCAGGACGATCGCCTGCCAGTAGGTCTCGAACTGCACGAGGGCGAACAGGGGCGGAACGAGTCCGGCCACGGCCCCGCCCAGCACGGGAATGAAGCCGACGACGAAGATGACGAAGGTCCAGAACTCGGCGTTCGGCAGGCCGACGGCGCGCATCAGCACCCAGGCCACGGCGCAGATCAGCACGCCGGTCACGGCCTGCACCCACAGATAGCCCTCGACGCCGCCGCGGACCCGATGGAACACTTCCAGCGCCTCCCCCCGGGCGGTGCGGTCGGGGAACATGCCGACCAGCTTGCGCCTGAAACCGGCCTGGGAGGCCAGCAGGAAGGCGAGGTAGATCATCACGAACACGGCCCCGGTGACCACGCCCTGGGCCTGCCTCGCGATGATCGTCAGATAGCTGCCGACGTTGATCCGGGCGATCAGGTCGCTGACCGTCGGCGGCTCCGCCAGACCCACCAGGACGTAGGCGTCGCTGATGATCTGGTCCAGCCGGGGCCCGATCCGCGCCACCACCCCCGTCGTCTCGTCGAAGAAGCCGGCGGCGCCGTAGACCACGATGCCGATCGAGGCGAAGAAGCCGAGAATGACCACGATCAGGGCGGCGGCCCCGGCGAGGTGGGACGGCACCGGGGTCCGGTCCTCGATGAACCGCTTCACCCCGTCGATCATGATCAGCAGGAAGATGGCCATGGCCAGCGGCGTCAGGATGTCGCGCAGCCAGTAGACCGCCGCCCCCATGGCGACGACGGCGATCGCCACCAGCGCATTGCGGGCCACGGAGGATGTCGGCAGGCTGATCGGGGCTTTCATCGCCATATGGTCAAGGTCCCCGGGGTCGCCGTCAATCGGGCCTGTTGATCGGCCTTGAACCGCCGCGCCGGCCGGTAGAGCATGAGCGCCGACGCCCTTCAGGAGTTCCCATGTCTGATCCCGCCCCCGGCCTCTTCCTGGGCCAGTCCCCGATGGAGGGCGGCGGACAGGCCGAGGTCCTGCTGCTGAACCGCGCCAACCGGCACGGCGTGGTCGCCGGGGCCACCGGCACAGGCAAGACCGTGACCCTGCAGATCATGGCCCAGGGCTTTTCCGACGCCGGCGTTCCGGTCTTCTGCGCCGATGTGAAGGGCGACCTGTCGGGCATCGCCGTGGCGGGCTCCCCGAACGAAAAACTGCTGGCCCGCGCCGCCGGCATGGGTCTGACCCTGCAGCCGCGGGCGGCCCCGACCGTATTCTGGGACCTCTATGGCGAGAAGGGCCATCCTGTCCGCGCCACCGTCAGCGAGATCGGCCCGCTGCTGCTCGGCCGCATGCTCAACCTCAACGACGTCCAGGAGGGGGTGCTGTCGGTCGTCTTCCACGTCGCCGACAAGGAAGGCCTGCTGCTGCTCGACCTCGACGACCTGCGCGCCCTGCTGGCCCATGTCGGCGAGAACGCCGAGCGCATCGGCCGCGAGGTCGGCCATGTCGCCCCCGCCTCGATCGCCGCCATCCAGCGCTCGATCCTCCAGCTGGAGCAGCAGGGCGGCAAGGCCTTCTTCGGCGAGCCGGCCCTGCGGCTGGAGGACATGATGCGCACCGGCCTCGACGGCCGCGGCCAGGTCAATGTGCTGGACGCGACGAAGCTGATGGCCAGTCCGCGTCTCTACGCCGCCTTCCTGCTGTGGCTGCTGTCGGAACTGTTCGAACAGCTGCCCGAGATCGGCGACCCCGACAAACCGCGCCTCGTCTTCTTCTTCGACGAGGCCCATCTGCTGTTCACCGACGCCCCCGCGGCCCTGCGCGAAAAGGTCGAACAGGTCGTGCGCCTGATCCGCTCCAAGGGCGTCGGCGTCTATTTCGTCACCCAGAACCCGGCCGACATCCCCGACAGCGTCCTGGCCCAGCTCGGCAACCGTATCCAGCACGCCCTGCGCGCCTACACCCCGACCGAACAGCGCGGTCTCAAGGCGGCCTCCAACAGCTTCCGCGCCAACCCCGGCTTCGACACCGCCGAAGCCATCCAGTCCCTCGGCGTCGGCGAGGCCCTGGTCTCGACGCTTGACGAAAAGGGCGCGCCCCACGTCGTCGCCCGCACGATGATCCGTCCGCCGGACAGCCGCCTCGGACCCGCCACCGAGGCCGAACGCGCCGCCGTCATGGCCGCCAGCCCGGTGCGCGGCCTGTATGACGCGGTGGTCGACCGGGAGTCCGCCGAGGAGATCCTGATGGCCCGCCGCGGCGAGGCCGATCGGGCCGCCGCGGAAACGAAGCTGACCGAGGCCCGGGGGAAAGCCGACGCCGTCGCCGCGAAGGAGGCGGACAAGGCCGCCGCCGCCCGGGCAAGGGAGCAGGCCCGCCAGCAGGCTCAGTACGACCGCGAAACCACCCGCGCCCGCGCCCCGGCCCGCCGCTCGACCCGCGAGACCCCGATCGAGGCCGCAACCAAGTCGGTGCTGCGCACGGCAGGGAGCACGATCACCCGCGAACTCCTGCGCGGCCTGCTCGGCGGACTGCGGCGGCGGTGAGGGACGGGGACTCCCAGGCCCCTTTGCTTTCGTCATCCCGGGGCCGCGCAGCGGACCCCGGGACAGGGCGGCGCGCGAGAGCGCGACCCTGTCGGGAGAACCGCTGTTCACCGCAGCCTGCCTGAACAGATCGCCTTCGGCGCCGCCCTGTCCCGGGGTCGGCGCGGCTGCGCCGCTTGCCCCGGGATGACGAAAGCGGGGGCCGTGACGCTGTGCTTACAATCCGCGAATCTATAGTCTGGTTATCAAAATATA
>CAZGPS010000058.1:0-14649 GCA_964527675.1 uncultured Brevundimonas sp.
CGGCCCGCTACGCCGACGAGGACGCCCTGTGGGACGAGGCCCGCCCGGCCTTCGCTCCGGCCGAAGACTTCCGCATGGCGGCCTAGCCGGGGTAGCGCTGGCGCAGCGAGGCGACGGAGGCGACCGCCATCTCGCGCAGCACGTCGGCGTCCACATCGGACAGGCGGTTGACGTAGACGCAGCCCGCGCCGGCCTTGTGCTTGCCTAGCCGGGTCAGCTGGTCGCCCCGCTGTTCCTCGCAGCCGGACAGGTAGAAGACCAGGCTGGTCTTGCGCGGCGAAAACCCGACCAGCGGCGCATCGCCCTCATGGCCGCTGGCGTAGCGGTAGTGATACGCCCCGAAGCCGACGATCGATGGACCCCACATCACCGGCGGTTCGCCTGTGGCCGAGGCCAGCAGGGCGCAAGCCGCTTCGGCGTCGGCGCGGCGTTTCGGGTCCTCGACGGCGGCGAGGAAGTCGGCGACGGAGACGGCGGTGGGTCTGGTTTTCGGTTCATAGGCCATCGCTTGCTCTCCGGCGCCACGCCTCATGGGGTTCGGAATAATAGCGCGCGAAATCGGCGTCGCTCAGCGCCATCATCCGCCGGGCGGCTTCAAAGCCCTCGTCGCCCAGCTCTGCCCTCAGGGCTCGAATGCAGCGCACGCCGCCTTCTTCGACTGCTACATGGGGCGCGTGGGCGAACGCCTTCTCGTCTATGCTTGCCAGTGTTGTGAACCACTCGCGGGCGGCTTCGCGTCCTGCAGGCCGGGTATCGCCAAGGGCGATCCAACCCACGGTAGGCAGGTGCACCCAGTAGTCCACTGTCGCGTAGCTGGAACGCCGGCGCCGGGATACCCAGACGCATTGCGCCTCGACCTGGTCGGCGCTCGCAAGATAGTAGGTTCCAGGCCTGACTGCCTCGGTCGCAGCGCCTTCGGTCACGACCATGCGGTCCGCATGAATGCGCACCGATGCGTCCAGTGACAGCAGGGCCGACGTGGCCGCGAGCAAGGCCAGAACCAGCCATGCCCACTTGGCCCGTCGCAGCGCCGCCTTGCCCCGTGCGAGCGCGCCGATACCGAAGACCACTCCCACCAGCACGCCAGCAAGGATCGGCCAAAGGGCGTGGCTCTCTGATACGGGCCACCAGAGCAGGACATCGGCGTCACGCGGCCCGACCCTGTGTCTGATCCATTCCGCGACGTAGGGTGCCGCGAGCGGAATGAGGATGCTTACGGAGACGGCGACCCCTGCTGCGCGTAGCCGTTCCCAGAGACGCTGGGGGCGTCTCTGGTCGAACGCGCTTTCAAGTCGGCGCAGGGCGCCTTCCAATAAGGGACTCATGACCTGTCCAAGCCGCCCTAGAGCGCCTTCACGATCCCCTCGACCATCTTCTTCGCATCGGCGAACAGCATCATCGTGTTGTCGCGGAAGAACAGCTCGTTCTCCACGCCCGCATAGCCCGCCGCCATGCCGCGCTTGATGAACAGCACCGTGCCCGCCTTCTCCACGTCCAGCACCGGCATGCCGTAGATCGGGCTTTGCGGGTCGGTCTTGGCGGCCGGGTTGGTGACGTCGTTGGCGCCGATGACGAAGGCCACGTCGCAGCTCGAGAACTCGCTGTTGATGTCCTCCAGCTCGAACACCTCGTCATAGGGGACGTTGGCCTCGGCCAGCAGGACGTTCATATGGCCGGGCATGCGGCCGGCGACGGGGTGGATGGCGTATTTCACCTCGACCCCCTCGGCCTTCAGCTTGTCGGCCATCTCGCGCAGGGCGTGCTGGGCCTGGGCCACGGCCATGCCGTAGCCGGGCACGATGATGACCTTGGAGGCGTTCTTCATGATGAAGGCCGCGTCGTCGGCGCTGCCCTGTTTGACCGGGCGGGTCTCGACGTGGCCGGAGCCCGCCGCCGCGCTGTCGCCGCCGAAGCCGCCGAGGATCACCGAGATGAAGCTGCGGTTCATCGCCTTGCACATGATGTAGCTGAGGATCGCGCCGGAGCTGCCGACCAGCGCCCCGGTGATGATCAGGGCGATGTTCTCGAGGGTGAAGCCCAGCGCCGCCGCGGCCCAGCCGGAGTAGGAGTTGAGCATCGACACCACCACCGGCATGTCGGCCCCGCCGATGGGGATGATCAGGGTCGCGCCGAGGATCAGGGCCAGCAGGAACACGCCCCAGAAGGCCCAGGTCGCCGTGCCGCCTGAACCGATCATCACCCCGATCAGCAGGACGAGGCCCAGCGCCAGGGCGATGTTGATCAGGTGTCGCGCCGGCAGCAGGATCGGCGCCCCGCTCATATTGCCGTTCAGCTTGGCGAAGGCGATCACCGAGCCGGTGAAGGTCACCGCCCCGATGGCCACGCCGAGGCTCAGTTCGATGATCGACAGGGTCTTGATGCCCCCCGCCGCCGTGGCGATGCCAAAGCTGTCCGGCGCATAGACCGCCCCCACCGCCACCAGACAGGCGGCCATGCCGACGAGGCTGTGGAAGGCGGCGACCAGCTGGGGCATCTGCGTCATCTGCACCCGCGCCGCGATCAGGGCCCCGGCCCCGCCGCCGACGATCACCCCGCCGCCGATCAGCGCCAGGGTCAGCGGATCCAGCGTCCCGGTCGACCACAGGGTCGCCAGGGTCACCGCCACCGCCAGCCCCATGCCGACCATGCCCAGCGTATTGCCGCGCCGGCTCGTCTCCGGGCTCGACAGGCCGCGCAGGCTGAGGATGAACAGGACGCCGGAGACCAGATAGGCCAGGGCCGCGATCGATGCGTTCATGCCGTCAATTCCCCCTCATCGTCACGGTCACTTCTCCGCCGGCGGCGGGCAGGCCGTCCGCGCCAGCCGCCACAGGGCGGCGGCGATGAACAGCGGGCCGAGGAAGACCATGGACCAGTCCCACAGGCTCATCGGCCGATCCTGCGCCACGATGCGCAGCAGGGTCGCCGAAAACAGCAGCACGACGCCGCAATCCAGGAAACGCAGTCTCTGGATGGGGTTCTTCTCGGCGAACAGCCCCCACAGCGCGAGCCCCAGCCCGATCACCGAGGCGATCCACGAGGCGCCGATCGCGAGGGCGTGCAGATCCGGCATCATCCGGCTTCAGAGACTTTGGACGCCGCCGGCGGCCGTTCCTTCTTGCGGTACATGGCCAGCATGCGCCGGGTGACCATGAAGCCGCCGAAGATGTTGACGCTGGCCAGGGTCACGGCGGCGACGCCGGCCCCCTTGGCGATCCAGCCGTCGTCGCCGCTGGCCGCCGCCGCCGCGATCAGCCCGCCGACCACGATGACCGACGAAATGGCGTTGGTCACGGCCATCAGCGGCGTGTGCAGCGCCGGCGTCACCGACCAGACGACATAATAGCCGACGAAGATCGCCAGCACGAAGATGGCGAGGCGGAAGATGGTGGGATCGACGTGTTCCATCAGCCTTTAACTCCCTCATGCACCACGGCGCCGCCGTGGGTCACCGCCGCCGCCTTGAGGATCTCGTCCTCCAGATCGACCGTCAGCACGCCGTCCGCCACCATCAGTCCGACGAAGGCGCTCAGATTGCGCGCATACAGGGCCGAGGCGTCGGCCGGGATGCGGCCCGCCATATTGGTCCAGCCGACGATCTGCGCCCCGTTCGGCGTCGTCACGACCTCGCCCGCCTTCGCCCCCTCGACATTGCCGCCATTGTCGATGGCCAGGTCAACCAGCACGCTGCCCGGCTTCATCGAGGCCACATGCGCCGCCGTGACCAGCACCGGCGCCGCGCGACCGGGGATCAGGGCGGTGGTGATGACGATGTCCTGTTTGACGATATGGCTGGCGGTCAGCTCGGCCTGTTTGGCCTGATACTCGGCCGACATCGGCCTGGCGTAGCCGGCGGCGGTCTCGGCCGCCTTGAACTCCTCGTCCTCGACGGCGACGAATTTGGCCCCCAGCGATTCGACCTGCTCCTTGGAGGCCGGGCGCACGTCGGTGGCCGTGACCACCGCCCCCAGCCGCCGCGCCGTGGCCACGGCCTGCAGCCCGGCCACGCCCGCGCCCATGACGAAGACCTTGGCCGGGGCGACCGTGCCCGCCGCCGTCATCATCATCGGAAAGCCCTTGCCGAAGGCGTACGCCGCCTCGATCACCGCGCGATAGCCCGCCAGATTGGCCTGGGACGACAGGGCGTCCATCACCTGGGCCCGCGAAATCCGCGGCACGAACTCCATGGCGAAGGCGGTCACACCCTGGCCCGCCAGGGCCGTCACCGTCTCCTTGTCGCGGTACGCATCCAGCAGGGCCACGACCACGGCGCCGGGCTTGAGCGCGCTGGTCTCCTGCGCCGTCGGCCCGCGCACCTTCAGCAGGATGTCGGCGCCCGACAGCACCGCCTTGATGTCCTTGGCCACGGTCGCGCCGGCGGCGGCGTAGTCCGCGTCGGGAAGGGACGAGCCGGTCCCCGTGCCGGCCTCGACCGTCACGGTCGCGCCGAGGGCGATCAGCTTCTTCACCGTTTCCGGAGTGACGGCGCAGCGCGTTTCGCCATCACGGCGCTCGCGGGTCACGGCGATGGCGACAGCCAAGCGAATCCCTCCGTCTTCTCGAACGTGGGAACGTTAGGCTGATCGGGGACGGCGCGTCAAAAGACGAAAGGCCCTTCTCCCCCTGCGGGAGAAGGTGGCAGGCCCGGCGGAGCCGGGACTGACGGATGAGGGGTCGCGCGGAGAGCGCGAGTCATCGAACGCCGGGGGAACGCCAACCCCAAAAGCCGGAGAGACCCCTCATCCGACCTCGCTGCGCTCGGCCACCTTCTCCCAAAAGGGGAGAAGGACGCGGTTCAGTGCGCCTTCTTGTCCGACTTCAGGAACCACCAGCCGGCGACCAGCAGCACAGCCGCCGCGATCACGCCGCCGAAGAAGCTGCCGCCGGGCTGGAACCACAGCACCAGCAGGGTCAGCAGGGCCGCGATCAGCAGCGAGCCCCATTTGGCCATGCCCATGAACAGCGAGAAGGTCCCGACCTGTTCCTCGATGTGCTGGCTGCCGCGCACATAGGCGTCGTGGGCGTCGGGAGCGGAGTGCGGGTCGGCCATGATCGGGTCCGGGAATCTGAAAGCGGTTGGCGCTCTTATAGCGAGGCGGCGCTCAGGCTCAAGCCACAGCCTCGAACCGGTCGATCAGACCCTCCAGCCGCTTCGTGCCGATGGTCCAGAAGACCGGGTCGCGCGGGTTCAGTCCGAACGGCGCGAGAGCCTCGACATAGCCCTTCGATCCGCCGTCCGCGAGCAGCTGGCGATACAGGGGGGTGAACCCCTCCGGGTCCTTCGCCCGCGTCTCCATCAGCGCCGCCACCAGCAGGTCGCCGAAGGCGTAGGCGTAGACGTAGAAGGGCGAGTGGACGAAATGGCTGACATAGCTCCACCAATGCTCATAGCCGGGGTTCAGCGTCACCGCCGGCCCCAGCGAGGCGCCCATCTCCTCCAGCCAGATCTCGCCAAGCCGCTCGACCGGCACCTCGCCCGCCGCCCGCTCGTCGTGGAAGCGCGTCTCGAAGCGGTGGAAGGCGATCTGGCGGATCACGGTGTTCAGCCCGTCCTCGATCCGTCCGGCCAGCAGACCGCGCTGCTCGCCCTTGGGTGCGGTGGCCAGCAGCCGGTCGAAGGTCAGCCCCTCGGCGAAGATCGAGGCCGTCTCGGCCAGGGTCAGAGGCGTATCGGCCAGCAGGCTCCCCTGCCCCGCCGCCAGGGTCTGGTGCACGCCATGCCCCAGTTCATGCGCCAGGGTCAGCACATCGCGCCGCTCGCCCATCCAGTTCAGGAAGACATAGGGGTGGCGGTCCGACGTCACCGGGTGGGCGTATGCCCCCGACTGTTTCCCCGGCCGGGCCCGGCCGTCGATCCACGGCCTGTCGAAGAAGCTCTGCGCCCGGTCGGCGAACTCGGACCCGAGGTCGGCGAAACTCTCCAGCACCAGCGCCTTGCCCGCAGCCCAGTCATAGCCGCGCGGCGCCGTCGTCTCGATCGGGGCGTTGCGGTCCCACTGGTCCAGCGTCGCCTTGCCCATGGCCTTGGCCTTCAGCGCGTAATAGCGGTGCGACAGGCGCGGATAGGCGGCCGCGACCGCCTCGGCCATGGCGTCGACCGACTCGCCGTCCACCTCATTGGCCAGGTGCCGGCCGTCTGCGGGCCGTTTGAAACCGCGCCATTTGTCTTCCAGCGCCTTGTCGGCGGCCACGGTGTTGAGCACCAGAGCCATGGTCTGCACCCGCGCGCCGAGGGCCTCGTTGAGCCCGGTCGCCGCCGCCCGACGGCGCTCGCCCTTGGGGTCTGACAGCCGGTTCAGAGCCTCGGCGAGGGTCAGGTCCTCCTTGCCCGCCTTGACCTTCATCGCCGCCAGCGTCTCGTCGAACAGGCGCGGCCACTGGGCGCTGATCGGGCCGCGCTCGGCGAGGAAGGTCTCCAGCTCCTGCGACAGCTCGTGCGGCTTCATCGCCCGCACCCGTCGCAGCCAAGGCCGCCAGCGCGCGGCGGCCGGCCAGGCGGACAGCGCCGCCTCGACCTCGGCCTCCTCCAGCTGGTTGATCTCCAGCGTCACCCAGACGGTCGGCGTGGCGATGGCGGTGATCTTCTCGCGCACCGTGGCCTCGAAGCCCTGGGCCGCGGCGTCGTTGCGATTGGTCGAGGCGGCGAGGAAGGCGTAGGCCCCCAGCCCGCCCAGCAGATCCGAGGCCTGCTCGTACAAGGTCACCGCCCGGTCCAGCCGCTCGCCCAGCCCGGCGGCGTCCGACCGCGCCTCCGCCAGCCGCCCCTGCAGGGCGTTCAGCGCGTCCACCCGAGCCCGGGCGCGGTCGAGGTCCGCCGCGATGCGCGGGTCCTCGGGGGAAAGGTACAGGTCGGACAGGTCCCACAGGGGAGCTTCGATCGGGTCGGCGGGAGTCTGGAAGGGCGCGTTCATGGTCCTCTTTGTGGGGATGCGGCCCGTCCGACGCAACGCCCGAAAGCCGCCAGACCGCCGATCCGCGGCCTGTCAAATCGGGAGCGAAGGAGATCCCGACATGAGCTTCCGCATCCAGCCTCTGCCCCTCAGTCTGTTCCAGCCGCTGTTCGCCCTCGACGACGCGGCGCTGCAGGCCATGGGAGCGCGCCGGATGATCGCCGACGCCCCGAACGCCGCGCCCTGCAGGGTCAGCCTGGCCGACGCCGCGGCCGGCGATCGCCTGATCCTCGCCAGCCACCGCCACCTCGACGTCCCCGCCAGCCCCTACCGCGGCGAGGGGCCCGTCTTCGTGCGTGAGGGCGCGGTGGAAGCCGTCCCCGAAGCCGGCGAGATACCCGACATGCTGGGGAGCCGCCTGCTCTCGGCGCGGGTCTATGACGCCGATTGGATGATGAGCGACGCCGATGTCGTCGAGGGCCGCGACCTGGCCGGGCGACTCGAAGCCTGGTTCGCGGACCCGGCGGTCTCGCGCATCCACCTGCATACGGCCCGGCGCGGCTGTTTCATGGCTGGCGTGGAACGGGCCTGAGACCGGGCGCGGGTGGCGGGCCTGCCAACCCGCCGGCGCTATTTCCTGGGGCGCGGCGCCGCTGTGAGCTCGCCGCGCATCTCGCGCTGCATCTCTTCCAACTCGCCGGGCTCGCAACCGTAGTGCTGGCATACGCGCGCCGCCATCTTGTCCAGCATCTGCGGGATAACGGTCATGGCAGCCCTGTTCGCTTCGGGCATCGCGATCATGGTTTTCTCCAGAACCGACCGCCCGATCTCCGTATCGTAGAACTCGAGCATTGCCGTCAGCTCGGCCTCGGTGAAGGTGCGCGCGTAGACCGGGGTCATCGCCTCGAGCATCTGCGGAATCATGGCGGCGGTCAGCTCGGCCGTCAGATCGATCATGAACCGCCGGTCCTCATCGGGGAGGTCACGCGTCTCCGGAGCCATCGCCGCCTGATCGATCACCATCTGGCGGATCGCGACCTCGAACTGATCGGTCATCGTCAGCGCGAGATATCGCCGTGTCAGCGCCAATTGACGCGGCGACGGCGCGGCGGTCGCGGCTTGCGAGGTCTCGCGGGCCTCCGCCGGCGCTGGCGGCAGGGCGGCGCCCGCCATGGCCGCGGCCATCCATACAATCATCAAGCGCATAGCCGTCCCCCTTTCGCGCATATTCCGTGATCGTCGCGCGAAGACAAGCCGGTTTCAGGGATCGAAGGCGGAGATCAGGGCCTTCAGGTCCGGCTCATCGACCCAGTCCGCCGCCGTCTGGCGCGGCAGCCAGACGCGCTCGCGCTCCGCCTGCTCCTGCCACCGGGCGTGTTCGGCGGTGACCTCGAGCGTATAGAGGGCGACGACGCACCAGCGCGAGGCCCGGCGCTTCAGGACCTTCAGATAGCGAAACGTCCCCAAAGGTTCGGCCGCGACCACGCCCTCAACCCCGGCCTCTTCCAGCGCCTCCAGCGCGGCGGCCTCGGCGTCGGTCTTGCCGGTCATGCGCCCGCCCTTGGGCGTGACCCAGCGCCGCGTCTCGCGCGAGGTGACGAGCAGGATCTCCACCCCGCCGGGGCCGCGCCGCCACGGCAGGGCGGCGACCTGCAGCCGCTCGGCGGCCTGGGCGCGGGAGAGGCTGGTCGTCAATTCGGAAAGGCTCCGCTGGTCCGGGGGCATCAGGGTGGCGGCCCGCGATGATGTCTCGAGGCGTCCGCCCCCGCTCAGTCCCGCGTCCGCCCGCTCTCGTCAACCGGTCTGTCTACGGAGGATTTGTCACAACCCGAAATCAGGGGGCGTTTCGACCGGCCCGCGCTGGACGGCCCCATCCCGGGGACGTCCGGCCGAAACGAAAACGGCGGCGGAGATCGCTCTCCGCCGCCGTAATCCTGTCAGGAGCCTGCCGCGCTCGCGGGGGGCTCAGACCGTCGATTTCAGGCGCCCAGCGAGGCCGGATCGACCTTGAAGCCCGGTCCCATGGTCGAGGACAGGGTGATGCGCTTGATGTAGGTGCCCTTGGCGCCGGCCGGGCGGGCGCGGCTCAGCGCGTCCACATAGGCCTTGACGTTGGCTTCGAGAGCTTCCTGGGTGAAGGAGGCCTTGCCGATGCCGCCGTGGGCGATGCCGGCCTTCTCGACGCGGAACTCGACCGCGCCGCCCTTGGCGTCCTTGACCGCTTGCGCGACGTTCGGAGTCACGGTGCCGACCTTGGGGTTGGGCATCAGGCCGCGCGGGCCCAGCACCTTACCCAGACGGCCGACCAGGGCCATCATGTCCGGTGACGCGATGACGCGGTCGAAGTCCATGAAGCCGCCGTTGATCTTCTCGTACAGATCCTCGGCGCCCACGATGTCGGCGCCGGCCGCGAGGGCCTCGGCCGCCTTGGCGTCCTTGGCGAAGACGGCGACGCGGACGTCACGGCCCGTGCCCGACGGCAGGTTGACCACGCCGCGGACCTGCTGGTCGGCGTGACGCGGGTCGACGCCCAGGTTGACGGCGATCTCGATCGACTCGTCGAACTTGGCGGTGGCGTTGGTTTTGACGGCGGCGATCGCCTCGGCGAAGCCCATCGGGGCGACGGTGTCGCCGGTGCGGGCTTTGACGCGCTTGGTTTGCTTGGCCATGTGCTTAGCCCTCCACGACGTTGAGGCCCATGGCGCGAGCCGAGCCTTCGATGATCTTGGTCGCGGCGTCCAGGTCGTTCGCGTTCAGATCCTTCATCTTCTTTTCGGCGATCTCACGCAGCTGGCTGCGCGAAATCTTGCCCGCCACTTCGCGGCCGGTCATCTTCGAGCCCGAGGTGATGCCGGCGGCCTGCTTGATGTAGTGGGTCGCGGGCGGGGTCTTGGTGACGAAGGTGAAGCTCTTGTCCTGGTAGACTGTGATCACGGTCGGCAGGGGCGTGCCTTTGACTTCCTTCTCGGTGCGCGCGTTGAACTCCTTGACGAAGCCCATGATGTTGACGCCGCGCTGGCCCAGGGCGGGGCCGATCGGGGGGGACGGCGTGGCGTTGCCCGCGGGCACCTGCAGCTTGATGTAGCCGAGAATCTTCTTGGCCATTGGTCTCTCCTGACTGTGGCCCTGAACTCAATCAGGACCGGTGAGCCGTGGTCGTGGCATGGCAGCCTCCCACGGATTTATGCGGGCGAACCCGCACCGCCCCCTGCGGAGCGAGGCGCGCGTGTAGCGGATACGGGCCGAAAAGGCAAACGGCGGCCCGAAGGGGCCGCCGTCGCGAGTCTGTCCTGGATGTCCTGCCTGTCGACGATGTCGCGAAGGCTGGTGTCGCGGGTGTCTCGCCGCGAATGTCCTGGTCGGGACCGCCCTAGGAGGCGACCTTCTCGACCTGGCTGTATTCCAGATCGACCGGGGTCGGGCGGCCGAAGATGGACACCGCGACCCGCAGGCGCGCCGCGTCCTCGTCGACGCTCTCGACCTGGCCGTCGAAGCTGGCGAACGGGCCGTCGATGACCTTGACGGTCTCGCCGATGTCGAAGCGGATGGTGGGTTTCGGACGTTCGACGCCCTCCTCCACCTGGCCGATGATGTTCTGGACCTCACGCTCCGAGACCGGCAGCGGCTTGGTGCCGCCGGCGGCTCCGAGGAAGCCGGTGACCTTCGGCGTGTTCTTGACCAGGTGATAGGCGTCGTCGGTCATCTCCATCTTCACCAGCACATAGCCGGGGAAGAATTTGCGCTCCGAGTTGACCTTGCGGCCGCGGCGGATCTCGACGACGTCCTCGGTCGGCACCAGGATTTCCGAGAAACAGTCTTCCAGCCCCTGCTGGCGCGCCTGGTCCGTCAGGTGCTGCGCCACCTTCTTCTCGAAGTTCGAATAGGCGTGGACGATGTACCACTTGTGGCGCGGATTGGCGGGCTTGGCGGCGGGGGCGGCGTCGGTCATGGGCGTGTCTCTTACTGGCCGATGGCCAGGATGATGCGCGAGAGGAAGGCCAGTCCGGTGTCCACCAGGAAGAAGAAGATGGCGGCGATCGTGACCATGATGAAGACCATCACCGAGGTGATCCAGGTCTCCTTGCGGCTCGGCCAGACGATCTTGCGGCGCTCGGCGTTCACCTGGTTGATGAACTGCGGAATGGTGACCCGCGGCTTCTTCGGCGCGTCAGCCGCCACGGCGGCGCCCGCGATGGCGGGCTGGGCGGTCTGGGGGCGGCGCCCCGGGGTCTTGGCCTTGGCCATAGTCATTCCGTCAAAGAATTGATCCTGCCGCCCCCAGATAGGAAGCCCTATCCGGCGGCGACAGGGGAAATGGCAGGAGTTGGGGGACTCGAACCCACGACCCCCGGTTTTGGAGACCGGTGCTCTACCAGCTGAGCTAAACTCCTGGACGCAACCGCGGCGCGCCCCGAAGGACGCATGCGATCGCCAGACCGGGGCGTATGCCCGACGCCGTGCGGGTTTTCAAGGGCGGAAGGGTCAATCGTCGTGGTGCGCCGCCACGGCGTTGGCCTCATCCTCGCGCTTGACCACCTGGCGGAACAGCAGCTTGTCGATGCGCCGGTCGTCCATATCGATGATCTCGACCTCGAACCGCCCCAGCTGCAGGATTTCGCCCTCGTCCGGCACCCGCGACAGCTGGTGCAGGACCAGGCCGGCGACGGTGTGGAAGCCGTCGGCCTCGCCGAAATCCTCGCCGAGGACGTCGGCCAGCTCCTCGATGTCGGCCTGGCCGTCGACCAGCCAGCTGCCGTCCTCGTTCGGCCGGATATAGCCCTCCTCCTCGTCATGACCCTCGTCGAAGTCCCCGGCGATCATCTCCAGCAGGTCGGTGGCCGTCACCACCCCTTCGAAGGCCCCGTACTCGTCAACGAGGAAGGCCATGTGCACCCGCGAGGCCTTCATGATCCCCAGCGCCTTCAGCACCGAGGTCGACTGCGGAATGAAGGCCGGCGTCTGCACCAGCCGCTCGACGTTGAACTCGCCATTGTCCAGCAGGCTGTCCAGCAGGTCCTTCTTGTGGACCACGCCCAGTGGATTATCGACATCGTTCTCGCGCGCCACCACGATGCGCGAATAGGGGCAGGTGCGGATTTCCTGGCGCAGCTGTTCCTCGCTGTCATCCAGCGCGACCCAGAACACTTCGTGACGCGGCGTCATGGCCACGCGGATGGGCCGGTCGCCGAGGCGCAGGATCTCCTCGATCATCTCCTGCTCTTCGGGTTCGATCAGACCCGACGCCGTGCCCTCGGCGATCATGGTCTCGACCTCTTCCTGGGTCACGTCCGAACCGTCGCGGTCCTTGACCCCCATGACCTTGAGGATGGCCGAGGTCGAGGCCGTCAGCACCACCACGAACGGCTTCAGCACGATGGCCACGGTCGAGATCGGGGCCGCCATCTTGGAGGCGATGGCTTCCGGGAAGATCAGCGCCAGCCGCTTCGGCACCAGTTCGCCGACGATCACCGAGACATAGGTGATGAAGACGATGACGAGGACCGTCGAGAAAACGCCGGTGTAGGCCGCGAGCGCCGGGAAAACCGCTTCCAGGATCAAGTTCAGCTCGCCGGCGATGGCCGCCTGGCCATAGGCGCCGGCGGCGATGCCGATCAGGGTGATGCCGACCTGGACGGCCGACAGGAAATGGGTCGGATCCTCGGCCAGCCTGAGCGCCTTGCGGGCGCCGCGATCCCCCCGTTCAGATCGACTCTGCAGCTTGGATCTGCGGGAGGACACGACCGCGAGTTCGGTCATGGCGAACAGGCCGTTCAGCACCACGAGCAGCAGTACGACGGCGATGGCGATGGCTAACATCTAGTGGGAGCGGGACCGACGCGGCGCGACAGTCGGCGTCCGCAGAGTGGATGATAGGGGGGATTTCGCCCCTCCGCCACGATTTCCTTCGCGATCAGCGGGTCCGGCCGATCTCGGCCGAGCCATAGGCCCCGCGCGAGGCCCCGTCGTCCGGCGTCATGGCGCAGGCGGACATCCCGATCAGGGTGCCGATGAACAGGCCGGTTCGGAGCGCGCGCCGCATGGTTACTGAATCCCTAACGTCCGTGATCCGAACGTAGGCTCCCGATCCGGGTTCCCGACAAGCCCCGTCTCCCGGATGGGGAATTGCAAAAGGGGCGACGCCGGCGCGCCGCCCCTTTCCCGCGAGTCCGTCCCGCCGTCAGCCGCGCGGCGGGGTCCCGGTCCGGCCCGTGGCCTTGTCGGCCCAGCGCTGCGCCACCTGTCCGGCCGCCGACCGGCCGCCGAGACCGAAGGCCAGGGCCGCCGCCACCGCCGCCGCGCCCAGCACCAGGCCGAAGGCCAGCAGGACGACGTCGTCGGCGATGCCCATGAAGCGCAGGCCCATGGCCGTGGCCAGGGCGATGGTCGCCCAGCGCACCAGGGTCGAGGCGAAGCGGTCGGCCCCGCCCGTGCCCTTGTCGATCAGCCGCGCCAGCACGTCGGCGATCAGAACGCCGGCGGTGATGATGACGCCGCCGACGATGACCCGGCCGGCCAGGCCGAGAATCTCCTCGACCGTGGCGGCCAGGGTGGCGAACTCCAGCAGCCGGGCCGCCTCGACCGCCGTGAAGGCGACGATGGCCACCATGACCAGTTTGCCGACCACCCGCGAGGGCGTCATCGGGACCGACGCCGCCGGCGCGCCGCCGAGGGCCGCCGCGGTGGCGGGCGTGACGTCGCCGGCGTAGGGGGCCGTCGTCGCCGCCGGCTCGGCCGGTTCACGGTTGGAGGCGAGGCTCATCACGCTGGCCACGCTGCGGTCGAAGCCGGTGGCGGGCAGGATGCGTTCGACGACCTGGGCCACCCAGCGGCCGATGAACCAGCCTATGGCCAGGACGATGGCCGCGGCGAGCACGCGCGGAATGGCGTCGAACACCGTCGACAGCACGGCCACGGCGGGCACCGTCAGGGATTCGATGCCGAGCTGCTCCAGCGCCGCTATGGTGATCGGGATCAGCACCAGCACGAACACCAGGGTGCCGACGGCGGCGCTGACGCCGGTGGAGCCCGTCGCCCGCGACAGCCCCGCCTTGTCCAGCCAGCGGTCGGCGTTGGCCGCCTGCAGGGCGGCCTCCGTGACCCGCCGGGCCAGGGTCGCGACCACGAAGCCGATAAAGAAGATCAGCACCGCGCCGAGCACGTTCGGCAGGAAGGACGCGACCTGCGTCAGCAAGGCGTTCAGCGGACTGACGACCTGGCCGAGATTGAGCACCCCGAGGGCGGCGACGACCCCGAACAGCAGGATCAGCCAGAAGGCTACGTCGCCGAGGCTGTGGCCGACCGAGTGTTTCGGGTTTTCGCTCAGACTGGCCCGGGACGCGCCGGGGATGCGATCCACCCCCCTGGCCAGGGCCCATTTGACCGCCTTGCCGATGAACCAGGCCGCCACGAGGATCAGCACGGCGCCGAGCACCCTCGGCGCCCACACCTCGATCAGCGACTCCCAGCCAATGAATTCGTATCGTGTATCGTACATGCGCTCGGCCCAACTCCCGCCGCGACCGTCGCGGCGTCCTCCGGGCGAAAACCCGGGCGGGGCGGCAATGTTCCAGACAGCGAGACGGCCCCCGGATCGCTCCGGGGGCCGTTCTGTCTTTGGTTGGCCTGGGCTCGCCTCGCGGAGGCTCGCGGCCTGAGGCCGGGTCCGACTATTCCGTGATCTTGGAGACCACGCCGGCGCCGACGGTGCGGCCGCCTTCGCGGATGGCGAAGCGCAGGCCCTGGTCCATGGCGATCGGGG
>CAZGPS010000059.1:0-14549 GCA_964527675.1 uncultured Brevundimonas sp.
TGCTGCCCTGCAACGTCGTCGTCCAGCAGACCGAAGGCGGCGTCGAGGTCTTCGCCGTCGACCCCGCGGCCTCGATGCGCGCCATCGACAATCCGGAACTGCTCCGCCACGCACAGAGCGTCGGTGACCACCTCGGCGCCGCCATCGCCGAAATCTGACGCCACGACAGGGCCTCCGTTGAACCCCTTAGGGGATGGCGCCTAGGGGGAGGTCCCGAATGTTCCGTTTCGTCGTCCCGGCCTAACCCTTTCGCCATCGACAGGGAGGCCGACATGACGCCGATCGAGTTGCCTGACAGCGTGTTTCCCGTCCCCACCCGCGCCAGCGACATCTGGGGCGGCGCCTTGCCGATGGACTTCGCCGCCGGAGAAGAGATCTACGGCCAGGAAGAAGCCGCCGACCTGATCTATCTGCTCGTGAAGGGTTCGATCCGGACCAGCCACCTGCTGGCGGATGGACGGCGCCAGATCGGGGATTTCTACTACGAGGGCGACGTCTTCGGGGTCGAGACCGGGCCGGCGCACAAGTTTTCGGCGGAAGCCCTGACAACCTGCGAACTGATGGTGGTCAAGCGGTCGGGCTCCGCCGCCTTCGCTCCCGCCCGGGTCGAGAAACTCATCTGGGCCGCCACGGCCCTGGAGCTGGGCCGCGCCCAGACGCACATGTTGCTCCTCGGCCGCGCCACCGCCTGTGAGCGGGTCGCGCGCTTCCTGCTGGACATGGCGGACCGGTTCCGCGGCGATCTCGTGACCCTGCCGATGAGCCGGCAGGACATGGCCGACTATCTGGGCCTCACCATAGAAACCATTTCGCGGATGCTGGGGCGCCTGCAGGCCGACGGCCTGGTCGAGTTCGCCGGCTGCCGGCATTTCCGCATCCGGCGCCGCACCGACCTCGCCCGCCTCGCCGCCTTCTGAGCGACGTTCCGCCCGGCCCGCCCCACTGCAGGAACTGAAACCATGAACCGTCTCACCGACAAGGTCGCTGTCATCACCGGCGCCGCCGTGGGTCTCGGCCGCGCCATGGCCATCCGCATGGCCGAGGAAGGCGCCTCCGTCGCCGTCCTGGACATCCTCGACGCCGAGGGCCTGGAACTGATCGAGAGCCTGCGCGCGCGGAACCTGCCGGTCGCCTGGTGGCATTGCGACGTGTCCAGCGAAAGCCAGGTGCAGGCGGTGATGGCGGAGATCGTCGAGCATTTCGGCCGCATCGACATCCTCGTCAACAACGCCGGCGTGGCGGGGGTCAACAAGCCCACGCACGAGATCACCGAGGCCGAATGGGACTGGGTCCAGGCCATCAACGTCAAGGGCGTCTTCTTCTGCACCAAACACGCCATCCCGCACCTGAAACAGGCCGGCGGCGGTTCGATCATCAACCTGTCGTCGATCTACGGCCTGGTCGGCGGGCCGGACATTCCGCCGTACCATGCCTCCAAGGGGGCGGTGCGGCTGATGAGCAAGACCGACGCCCTGATCTACGCCCCCGACCGCATCCGGGTGAACTCCATCCATCCGGGTTTCATCTGGACGCCGATGGTCGAGGGGCATCTGTCGGGCGCGGGGGATCTGGAAGCGGGCCGCAAGGCCACCGCCGCCCTGCACCCGCTCGGTCACATGGGCGAGGCGGACGACATCGCCTGGGGCGCGGTCTACCTCGCCTCTGACGAGGCCAAATTCGTCACCGGATCCGAGCTCGTCATCGACGGCGGCTACACCGCCCGCTAGCCCGCCTCGGCGACGTAGCCCTCCACCAGCCGGCGCGCGTGCGCCGCGGTCGCCTCGGCATGGCGCTGCACGACATCCTTGCGGATGCCGCCGACGACCCCGCCGATGTTGTGGTGGGCGATGATCTCCAGTCCGGTCACGGCCGCGAAATGCCGGTCGAAATGCGTCTGCATGGCGTCCCACGCGCCCGAGCTTTCGACCCAGGCCTGGGGCGCGCCGGTCGAGGTGAAGGTGATCATCCTGCGACCCCGGAGGCCGGGCCCGTTGCCGCCGCGCCCCTGGGCCGTATAGCCGAACCCCTCGCCGAACACCCGGTCGACATAGCCCTTCATCATCGCCGGTGTGGCGTTGAACCACAGCGGATAGAAGAAGGCGAAGACATCGGCCCCGCCGATCGCCTCTCGCTCGCGCGCAACATCCGCCCGAACGGCCACACGCGGGTGGTCGGGCATCTCCCCGGCGCGGAGCCGCGGATCGAAGCCCAGGCGATAGAGGTCCCGTTCCACCACCTCGGCGCCCGCGGCGCGCGCGGCCTCGGTGAAGGCCGTGCTCATGGCGACGGTGAAGCTGCGACGCCGGGGATGGGCGACGACGACGGCGATGCGGGGGGCTGGGTTTTGCATGGCGTCATTGTCCCGGAACGCCCCGCGCCGGACCTTGATCTGGCTCAAGCCCCGATTTGCAACCTTCATCCGCCTTGCAGGGCCGCGTCCAGAGCGGCCAGCAGCCGGGCGCGCTCCGCATCGCTTGGCAGGGCCTGCAACCGCTCGTTCAGCGCGCCGAGGAAGGCGGCCCGGTCGTTGTGCCAGTCCGGCCGCGTCGCCTGCCCGGGCGCCAGCCGCGCGCCGGTGTGGGGCAATGGCTCCGCCGCGGTCCGGGTCAGGACCCAGGTCTGGTCCAGATGGGCCGTCAGGGGCTTGTAGCCGGAATCCGCCAGGCGGGCCGCCAGGGCCGCGATCGCGGACGGCTCGCCATGGTTGAGCAGCACCGTCCCCGCCACGGGGCTTCTGTCCTTCAGCCAGGCCACCAGGTCGGTCGCGTCGCCATGGCCGGAATAGCTGTCCAGATTGCGGATGCGCGCGCCCACCCGGATGTCCTCGCCCTGGATGCGGACGGCGGTGCGGCCCTCGACCAGATAGCGGCCCAGGGTGCCGGCGGCCTGGAAGCCGGTCATCAGCACTGTCACCTCCTTGCGCCACAGCAGGCGTTTGAGGTGCCGACGGATGCGTCCGGCGTCGCACATGCCGCTGCCGGCGAGGATGACATGCCATCCCTTCAGGCGTTCGAGGCGGTCGCTCTCGTCGGGACGCATCAGATGATGCAGCCGGGTCGCGTGTCGCAACGGCTCGAAAGGGTTGTCCCCGGAGTCGGGGTTCCAGCCGCGCCGCAGGAAGACTTCGGTCGCTTCGATGGCGAGCGGGGAATCGAGAAAGATCTCGGCGGCCAGATCGGGTTCGGCGTCCATCACCGCCAGCAGGTCGAGGATCAGTTCCTGGGCCCGGCCCACGGCGAAGGTCGGCAGCAGCAGCGGACCGCCCGCGGCCCGCGCCAGACGAAGTTCCTCCGCCAGCGCCCGGCGGCGGGCGTCCAGCTCCAGGTCGATCCGCTCGCGATCGCCGTAGGTGCTCTCGAGGATGACGTGGTCGACGCCGGCGGGCCCGTCGGGATGAGGCAGGAACGGCTGCCGCCCCGAACCGACGTCACCGGAGAACAGCAGATTCAGGCCCTCGCCCCCCTCCCCGGCCTGCACCTGGATCGAGGCCGCGCCGAGCAGATGGCCCGCCGGCCACCAGGTCGCCTGCACGCCCGCCCCGATCGTCACCGGCTCGCCGAACCGGACCCGCTCGAACAGCCGCAGGGTCGGATCGACGTGCTGTCCCGTATAGATCGGCTCTACTGCCTTGAGCCCTCTTTGGGCGTTGCGCCGGTTGAGGCGCCGCACTTCGCTTTCCTGGATACTGGCCGAGTCCGCCAGCATCACCTCGCACAGGTCCCGCGTGCCGCGGGTCGTGAAGATCGGACCGCGATAGCCCGCCTTGACCAGCTTCGGCAGCAGTCCCGAGTGATCGATATGGGCATGGGTCAGCAGCAGGGCGTCGATCGAGTCGGCCGCGAACGGAAAGGGCTCGTAGTTGAGCGCCTTGAGGGTCTTGGGCCCCTGGAACATGCCGCAGTCGACGAGGATCCGCAGGCCGGCGACCTCCAGCAGCATGCAGGAGCCGGTGACGCACTCGGCGCCTCCGTGGAAGGTCAGGTTTGCGGTCACGTCACGGGCCTCAACAAAGGGAACAGGGCCGGCGGCCGGGACACGGACGACGCAATACGAGACGCCGTCAGTGCGCCAGCAGGAGGCTGGGGCCGTCCTCCCGGCGCAGGAAGCTTCGCGTCGCCCCGCCGAAGACGGTCTCGCGCAGGCGCGAATGGCCCCATGCCCCGGCGACGAACAGGCCGGCCTGCAGGCCTTCCGCCGCCGCGATCAGCGCCTCGCCCTCGTCCGCCCCCTCGACATGGGTCGGCACGCCTGTCCCGACGCCATGGAGCTTGAGATAGGCGTTGAGGAGGTCGATGTCGGGGTCGGCGTTGCGCGGGTCCAGACTGTTGACGCACTGCAGCACGTGGATCGAGCTGGCCATGGCCAGCAGCGGCAGGGCGGCCCGCACCGCGCGGCCGGCCTGCGGGCTGCCGTCCCACGCGATCGCCGCTGCGCCAGACAGCCGCTCCGGATCGCCGCGCGCGACCAGCACCGGCGCCCGATCGCCCAGCAGGGCCTGGCCCAGCAATTCCCGGCCCGAACCTGACCTGAGCCCGGCCTGGGCCAGCACGACCAGATCGGCCAATGCCGTCTGCCGGGCCAGGGCCAGCGCTGGTCGCAGGCCACGGGTGAGGACCGACAGCCGGGGCGCGCCGTCTCCGGCGCCGAAGACCACGTCCGCCTCTTGGGCCGCCTGCCGGGCGGCGTTGCTGACGCGATCCTGCAGCTCCCGCTCGGCCGCCGCCAGTTCGCCCACCGCCTCCGGGGACAGCGACGCGCCCAGCGCCATGCCGAGGGCGATCATGTCGGCGGCGGAGTCGGAGAATACGGGAACGACCTCGACCACGCCGTCGTGCTGCCCGGCCAGGTGCGCGGCGAAGGCGAGGGCGGTCATGTCTCCGGCCTCGCCCGAGGCCAGTACGAGGATGCGTTTCAGGCTCATCGTGGTTCTCCCTTCGGGGGCGACCCTTGGCCCGAGACCGGGACGCCGCCTTGATCGGTGTCAAAGGCCTCAGAACAGTTGCGATACGCCGCCCGCGTCCAACTCCCCCACGGTGAAGGTCTCCGCATCGCTGCGGCCATGAACCACCCCGACCGGGGAGATGATGGACGGCTTGAAATGCATCACCGCGACCGCGTCCGCCGAAGGCGCCCAGACGTGCACGTCGGGATAGCGGTCGGCCACCATGCCGTTGAGCCGTTCGATCGCCTCGAGATCGAGCACCTCGAAGACCCGGCCTGCCATCGACAGCCCCACTCCATCGCCCCGGCCGCCGCTCTCGAACCGGATCGCCACCGAGGCCCGCGGATCGGCCAGCAGGTTCGTGTATTTCTGACTTGATCGGGCGACGATGAAATAGAGGTTCAGCCCCTCGTTGACGTAGCCGACGGTGGTCGCCTGCGGCCAGCCGTCCGACCGGTTGCAGGCCAGGGTCATCAGCCGCTCACGATCCAGCAGATCGACGATGGCGGTGACTGCGCGGCTGTGGATCCGGGTTGGCTCGCGGGTCATCGGTCGGACTTCAGGGTCTGAAGATACGCGATCAGGTCATCGATCTCGCTGGCGCGGAAGACGAAAGGCGGCATCCCCGGGTGGGTGGTCGCCAGCCCCTCGGCCAGGCGCGTCTCGAGCTCATCGAGCGGATAGCGATGGGCGACCTCGCGGAACGGCGGGGCTGCCGCCATCGGGCTGGCGCCGCTCTGGCCGGTGGCGTGGCAGCCGGCGCAGGTTCCGGCGACGAGTTGCTGCCCCCGGGCCGCGGCCTGCGCCGTCACGTCCGGCCCGGCCGGCGCCGACGCCAGTGGCGACTCCGGGCCGGCGCAAGCTGCGCTGGTCAGGGCGATGAAGGCGGCGGCGAGGCGGGGGGTGAAGAAGCGGGGCGTGAACATGAACGTCTCCAGATGGGCTGACCGTGGCGTCGGTATGTGCGCGCCGCGTTGATCCGGATCAAAGCGCGCGGCGTCCGGGCGCGGTTCACTGTCTTCAGAAGTGGAGACCACCATGACCTATGCCAGCCTGCTTGTCGCCGTCGAGGAGGGTTCCGAGAGCGATAGCCGGGTCGAACTCGCCTGCGATCTCGCCCGGGCCTTCAACGCCCACCTGACCGGACTGTGCGCCGGATCGATCGCGCCGCCCCTGTACGATCCCCTCGCGGGCGGCGCCATGGTCGGCGAACTGCTGACCCTGTATCGCGACATGGCCGAGGCCGATGTCGAGCGCGCCCAGGCCGGCTTCTCAGGCATCGTCCACGCCCGGGAGGTCGAGGCCAGCTGGCGCGGCGAGATCGGCTTTCCGGGCGAGGTGTGCGCACGGGCCGCACGGGCCGCGGATCTGGTCATTCTCGGCGGTCGGAACACCCGCTCGCCCTACCATGCGCCGGACGTCGCCGAGGTGCTGATGGGATGCGGGCGGCCCGTGCTGGTGACCCCGCCGACGCGCGTTCGAAACCCCGTCGGCGAGCATGCCCTGGTCGCCTGGAAGGACACCCGCGAATCGCGCCTGGCGTTGACCGCCGCCATCCCCCTGCTGCAACGGGCGCAAGGCGTCACCGTGTTCGCGATCCGTCCCGACGAGGAAAGCGGGGCCACCGACACCGAGATGGCCGACATCGTCCAGTACCTGGCCCGGCATGAGATCGCTGCCGAGCCGGTCACCGCGCTCCGGGGCCAGACCCCGGCGGGCCGCCAGATTCTCGACGAGGCGCTCGCCCGGAACGCCGGCCTGATCGTCGCCGGCGGCTACGGCCATGCCCGGCTCCGCGAATGGGCCCTCGGCGGCGTGACCCAGACCCTTCTGGCGGAGAGCACGCTCTGCCTGCTCCTCGCCCATTGATCATCGGAGACACCATGACCAGTTCCCTGCACCACATCCGCCTCGAACTCGCCCGCGAACCCGGCAAGCCGGACGGCGACCCCCATAGCGGCTACGACATCGTCGCGCCGCTCGACACGGCCGGACGCCTCGACGCCCCGGCCGCGCGGGCGCTGGACAAGCCCTGCCGCGTGCGGCGTTTCGACAGGGATGAGACGGTGGCGACCGGCGAACTGCGTCACGAGGGCCGCCAGGGCTGGATTCTGGATTTTCCGGGCGACGCCAACGACGAGACCGGCTTCCGGTTCGGCGAGGAGCGCTTCACCCTCGGCGAATACGTCTCGGTCCAGGCCCCGGACGGGGCGATGCACACCTTCCGGGTGACCCAGCTCCGGACCCTGTAGACCATGCGTATCGGCATCCTGGACGGCCATCCCGACGGCGACCCGGCCCGGTTCTGCCACGCCCTCGCCGAGGCGTACGCCGCCGGCGCCCGCCGCGGTGGGCATGAGGTCCGGCTTCTGCGCCTGGCCGATCTGGACTTTCCGATCCTGCTGGACCGGGCCAGCTGGGAAGCTCCGCACGCATGCCCGGATCTGACCGGAGCCCAGGATCTCGTCGCCTGGTCGGAACACCTTGTGATCGTCCATCCCCTGTGGCTCGGCGGTCAGCCGGCGCGCCTGAGGGCCCTGCTGGAGCAGGTGTTCCGGCCGGGCTTCGCCTTCAAGTCCGGGCAGCCCATGTCGGGGCGCCTCACCGGCCGTTCCGCCCGCATCATCGTCACCATGGGCATGCCGGCCACGGTCTTCCGGCTCTGGTTCGGAGCCCACGGACTCAAGGCCCTGAGGCGCAACGTCCTCGCCCTGGTCGGCATCCGGCCGGTCCGTGACACCCTGATCGGCAATGTCGAAGGCCTGGCCCCGCCGCGGCTGCAGGCCTGGCTAGCGTCGGTCGAGGCCCTCGGCCTCCGCGGGCGCTGACTGCGGCCCCGCGGGGCCCGGCTGGTCGTCGTCGTCATCGATCAGGACGCGTTCCGCCGAGCCCTGGATGTCGTCGTACTGGCCCGCACGCAGGGTCCAGACGAAGGCCCCCACGGCGATCAGGCCCAGGGCCACCGAGAACGGGGCCAACAGAAAGATGACGTTCATCGGCGACCTCTCACCCGAAGGGCGTTGAGGGTGACGACCAGCGACGAGCCCGACATCGCCAGAGCCGCCACGAACGGATTGACGAAACCGAGCATGGCCGCCGGCGCCGCCACCAGGTTGTAGAGGGCGGCGAAGCCGAAATTCTCCAACGCCCGCCGCCGGGCCGAGCGGGCTACGTCGACGGCCTCGACAATGGCCATCAGCGCATCCTGGGTCAGCACCAGATCGGCGGCGTTCTGGCTGGCTTCGAGCGCCGAGCCCGGGGCGATGGCGGCGTGGGCCCGGGCCAGGGCGGCCGCGTCGTTCAGGCCGTCGCCGACCATCAGCACCTTGCGTCCGGCGGCGGCGAGGCGGTCGACCGCCTCGGCCTTTTCCTGGGGCAGGAGTCCGGCCTTCCAGTCCGCGACGCCGACGGCTTCCGCCACCGCGCCGACCGCCCCGGCCCGGTCGCCGGACAGGATTTCCACTGTCATCCCGCGCGCCCGCAAGGCCGTGATCGCCGCGGCCGCATCGGGGCGGACGACATCCGAGAACTGCAGCCGGACCTTGGTCTCGCCCTCAAACCCGAACCACAGTTCGGTCTCGCCCGATCGCAGGGTCGGGGCGCCGACGAAGGCCGCCCGGCCCAGCCGGGCGCGGCGACCATCGATCAGGCCTTCCACGCCGAGGCCGGCATGCTCCACGACCCCGGCCGCGACGGGTCCCTCCCCCGCCGCCCGCACGATGGCGCGCGACATCGGGTGGCTGGAAGCCCGGGCCAGCGGCGCCGCCATGGCGACGACCGCCGGGGACGCCTCGACCACCACCGGCCGCCCCTCGGTGAGCACGCCGGTCTTGTCGAAGATCACATGATCAATCTCGGCCAGCCGCTCCAGCGCGGCCCCGGACTTGACCAGCACGCCCCGGCGGAACAGCCGGGCCGAAGCCACCACCTGCACCGCCGGCACCGCCAGGCCCAGGGCGCAGGGACAGGTCACGATCAGCACGGCGACCGCCCGGATCAGGGCTTCCCGCGGATCCAGTCCCAGGGCCCATCCGCCGGCGAAGGTCGCCAGCGCCGCCAGATGCACCACCGGCACATAGACGGCGGCGGCATGATCCGCGAGCCGGACGTAGCGCGAGCGCGACTGGGCCCCCGCCTCGACCAGTCGGGCGATGGCGGAGAGGGTGGAATCCTCCGACCGGGCGCTGGCCCGCACCGTCAACAGGCCGGCTGTGTTGACGGCGCCGGCACGGCAGAGGCCGCCCGGCAGGACCCGTTCGGGCACGCTCTCGCCGGTCAGCAGGCTGTTGTCGATCAGCGCCTCTCCGGCTTCCAGAACCGCGTCGACCGGTATGCGATCGCCGGGCCGGACGCGCAGGAGGTCGCCGGGCCGGATGTCGCCGAGCGGGACGGACCGCTCGCGGCCGAGCGCGTCGACGACGCAAGCCGTCGGCGCCTGCAAGGCCAGCAGATCGCCGGCGGCGCTGCGCGCCCGGGCCCGCAGCGTATGGTCGAGCCAGCGACCGATCAGCAGCAGGAACAGCAGCGAGACGGCGGCGTCGAAATAGGCGTCGCGGCCGTTCAGGATGGTCTCGGAAAAGCTGATCGCCAGGGTCAGGATCACCCCGACCGAAATCGGCACATCCATATTGGCGCGGCCCGCGCGCAGCGACCGCCAGGCCGACTCGAAGAAAGTCATGCCGGCGAAGATGGCGCACGGCGCGCCGACGATGGCCGACATCCACATCATCATCGAGCGGGTCGCCGGACCCAGCTCCTGACCGAACAGCCCGGCCCAGACCGGCACCGAGAACATCATCGCGTTCATCGCGCCGAAGCCGGCTACGGCCAGGGCGAGGATCAGCTTGCGACCCTCGCGGTCGCGCTGGACCATGGCGGCGCCGGGATCGAACGGCGTCGCCGGATAGCCGAGCCGCTCCAGCGCCGAGATGATCCGCGCCGGATCGACCCGGGCGTTGGCCAGACCGACGGCGAGCCGGCCGGTCGACAGGTTGAGCCGCGCCGATTCAACGCCGGGCAGGCCAGACACCTCGCGCTCGATCTTGGAGATGCAGCCGGCGCAGCGCGCCCCCGTCACCAGCAGATCGACGCTCGCGCGGCCATCGTCGGTCTTCCGCAGGAAGGCCGACATGTCCGGCGTGGTCGCCGCCTCGAAGGTCACGGCCACGTCAGTCTCCGCTCGGCGATGAAGGTGCGGCCCGCCGCATCCACAGCCTCAATACGGGCGTCCCAGGCGCCGGAGAGGGCGCGGTCGACGCCGTACTGGCCGGGCGCCTCTTCGGTGAGCACGACGTCGGCGCGCCCCTGTTCGGTGGCGGGGCGCTGCAGCGTGGTCGACACCTTCAGTCCGGTCAGCGGGCGGCCGTCGCGATCCTGCATCAGCACTTCCAGACCGTCCGCCCGGGCTTCGGCCCCCGCCCGCCAGCCCAGCGCGTCCTGCACCCTGAGCCGCTCAAGCTCGGCATTGTAGATCAGCCCCGCCTCATAGGGCCGGGGCGCAACCTGGCCGGGATGGGTGCGGTAGGCCGTCACCAGAAAGGCGGCGTCGACGCTGACCACCAGGGCGAAGAAGGCCACCACGCCCGCCGCGACGTGCCATCCCTTGACGGCGAACGGCGGCTTCACGGGCCGGATCGGGGCGGTCATTGCGGCTGGCTCCCATAGTCGAAGGCGGTGGGGACGGTCATCGTCTCGTCGCCCAGGCGGATCTCGAAGGCCGCATCCCGGCTGCCCTCTCCGATATGGTCGGCGGGAGCGGTGACGAAGATGCGCAGCGGCGTGACCCGGTTCGGCTCGACATTGACGCGCAGCGGGTTTGCGCCCGCCTGGCCGGGGATCCTCAGTTCAGCCCCGGGCACGCCCGCGTAGCGAATCTCGACGGTGGCCGTTTCGAACCCGTGATTGGCGATCTTCAGGGTGTAGCCGTTGCGCACCGCGCCGTCGTGCAAGCGGATATAGGCCGGGTTCCGGTCCCGCAGCGCATGCACGCCCAGCTGCTCGCGGGTGCTGAAGCCCCAGATCATCAGGCCGCCGACCAGCAACAGGGCCACGCCGTAATAGACGGTGCGCGGCCGTACCAGCCTGTGTTCGGGCTTCTGGCCGCAGCTGCGCGCCGCGACGGCCGCGTCGGTGTCATAGGCGATCAGCCCCCGCGGCCGTCCGACCTTGTCCATAATCTCGTTACAGGCGTCGATGCACAGGCCGCAGTTGATGCATTCCAGCTGCGCCCCGTTGCGGATGTCGATGCCCATCGGGCAGACCACGACGCACTGGTTGCAGTCGATGCAGTCGCCGCGGCCTTCCCAGCTCTCGGTCTTCTTGTGCGGCCCGCGCGGCTCGCCCCGGTCGTAGCGATAAGTCACCTGGAACGACTGGTCGTCCAGCATCGCGCCCTGGATGCGCGGCCACGGACACATATAGGTGCAGACCTGCTCGCGCATGTGGCCGGCGAAGACATAGGTGGTGAAGGTCAGGATGGCGCACGAGACATAGGCCGTCATCGGCGCGGTCCCGACCCAGAAGGTGCGGATCAGGTCGGGCGCGTCGTGGAAGTAGAAGATCCACGCCCCGCCGGTGCCAAAGGCCACGCCGATCCAGACCAGATGCTTGCCGGTCTTGCGCCACAGCTTGTTGAACGACGTCGGGGCCGCATCAAGCCGCATCCGGGCGTTGCGGTCGCCCTCGAACATCCGTTCGATGTAGATGTAGAGGTCTGTCCAGACCGTCTGCGGGCAGGCGTAGCCGCACCACAGCCGCCCGAACAGGGCGGTCACCAGGAACAGGGCCAAGGCCGAGATCACCAGCAGGCCGGTGATGAAATACACCTCCTGCGGCCACAACTGGATCATGAAGAAGTAGAAGCGCCCGCCGTCGAAATCGACCAGCACCGCCTGGTCCGGCAAGGCTCCGGGACGATCCCAGCGGATCCATGGCGTGATGTAGTAGATCGCCAGCATGACGATCAGCAGCGCCCATTTGAGCCACCGCCACCGGCCGTGGACCAGCTTGGGGTAGATCGGCACGCGCGCCTTGTAGAGGCCCTTGGGCTTGGCCTTCTCGCGCTGCTGCTCGGCGACGGAGACCGGACCCGTCGTCGCCGGGCGTTCACGGGTCCGGTCGATGATGATGGTCATGGCGTTGCGGGAGCGCTCGCTTCGGCGGGGGTGGCGGGGGTGGCGGGCGCCGCCGCTTCGGTGGAGGCTTCGCCGCCGCCGGCGTTGACGTGGACATAGACGGCCAGGGCCTTGATCACGGCGGGCGAGAACCGCCCCTCCCAGCTGGGCATGACCCCGTTGCGGCCGTTGTGGATCTGGCCCCGGATGGAGTCGCGGTCGGAGCCGTACAGCCACTCGCGGTCGGTCAGATTGGGCGCGCCCTGCGCCCGGTCGCCCACGCCCGTCGGGGTATGGCAGGCGACGCAGTTGTCGGCGTACAGTTGCTGCGCCCGACCGACCGCCGCGGCGTCCGCCTGGCGCCCGGACAGCGCCATGACATATTCCGTCAGATCGGAGACCTGGTCGGCGTTGAGCATGCCGTCCCGCCCGAAGGCCGGCATCTGCGACATCCGCGTCTCGGGGTGCGAGGACCGGATGCCGACGCGCAGCGTGTGTTCGATCTCGGCCAGCGAGCCGCCCCACAGCCAGACATCGTCACGCAGGTTCGGATAGCCCTTGGCTCCCCCGCCCCCGACGCCGTGACAGCTGGCGCAGTTGTCGCCGAAGACCGACTGCCCGACCGCGAGGGCATGGGCCTGCAGGTCCGGATCCCGCTCGATCTGCTCCAGAGAGGCCGACATCAGCAGGGTCTCGCCGCGTCCGCGCTGGGCCTGCAGCGCATTCAGCTGCTCGACCACATCGGCGCGGTCGGACTGCTTCAGCACGCCGGGCGTATAGCCGTTCAGGCCCGGCCACGCCGGCATCAGCACCCAGTAGACGATGGCCACCACGATGCAGCCGTAGAAGATCCACAGCCACCAGCGCGGCAGCGGATTGTCCAGCTCCTTGATGCCGTCCCACTCGTGTCCGGTCGTCTCGACGCCGGAGTGTTCGTCGCGCTCGCGTTCAGACATGCTCGTCCTCGTCATTCTCGAGCGGCAGTTGGGCCATCCGGCGGAAGGCCTCGCGGTTCTTCGGCCACAGGGCGTAGACCAGCCCGGCGATGAAAATGGCCCCGAAATAGAGGGTGCCGCCCTGCTGGGCGAACCGCGCCACGGCTTCGTAATCGAGCCCGCTCATCGCATGTTGTCCGGGTCTTCGGCCTGGTAGGTGCGGAAATCCACCATCGTGCCGAGTTGCTGAAGATAGGCGATCAGGGCGTCCATCTTGGTCAGACGCGTCGGATCGCCGTCGAAATCGCCCTGGACCACCTTGGGTCCGTAGCGGCCGCGCAGGGCCGAGGTTTCGCTGGCGTAGGGGTCCACCTGGGCCTGCAGGTCCGCCTCGGCGTTCTCGATCTGATCGGCGGTGTAGGGAACGCCGACCGCCAGCATGGCTCTCAGCTTGGCCTTGATGGCGTGCTGGTCGAGGTCCTGGTCGGCCAGGAACCGGTAGGGAGGCATGTTGGATTCCGGCACCACCGAGCGCGGATCATCCAGATGCTCCCGGTGCCACTCGTTCGAGTATTTGCCCCCGACGCGCGCCAGATCCGGTCCGGTTCGCTTTGACCCCCACTGGAACGGGTGGTCGTACATGCTTTCGGCGGCGAGGCTGTAGTGGCCGTAGCGTTCGACCTCGTCGCGCAGCGGGCGGATCATCTGCGAGTGGCAGCTGTAGCAGCCCTCGCCGATGTAGATGTCGCGTCCGGCCAGCTCCAGCGGGGTGTAGGGACGGACGCCCTCGACCTCCTCGATGGTGCTCTCGACCCAGAACAGCGGGGCGATCTCGACGATGCCGCCGATCGACACCACCACGGTGATGCCGAGCACCAGCCAGAGCGAATGGCGCTCGAATTTCGCGTGTTTCTTCCACATGGGTTGATCCTCACCCGACCGGCTGATGATGGGGCTCGATCAGGGTCGCCGGCACGTTCGCGGCGGTGCGCGAGGACGGCAGGCGGATCGTTCGCCACAGATTGTAGGACATGATGAGCGTGCCGCTCAGGAACATCAGGCCGCCGACGGTGCGGATGACGTTCTGGATGTGCTTGGCTGACACGGTCTCGATGAAGCTGTTCGCGAGGAAACCATCGGGCGTGTATTCGCGCCACATCAGGCCTTCCATGATGCCGGAGACCCACATCGCGGTGATGTAGAGAACGATGCCGGTCGTCGCGATCCAGAAATGCCACTCGACCAGGGCGTTCGAATACAGCCGGTCCTTCTTCCACAGCCACGGCACCAGGCAGTAGATCGCCCCGAAGCTGATGAAGCCGACCCAGCCCAGCGCGCCGGAGTGGACGTGGCCGATGGTCCAGTCGGTGTAGTGCGACAGGGCGTTGACCGTCCGGATGGACATCAGCGGGCCCTCGAAGGTCGACATGCCGTAGAAGGCGATGGCCACGACCATCATGCGGACCACCGGGTCGGTGCGCAGCTTGTCCCACGCTCCCGACAGGGTCATCAGGCCGTTGATCATCCCGCCCCAGGACGGCATCCACAGCATGATCGAGA
>CAZGPS010000060.1:0-14349 GCA_964527675.1 uncultured Brevundimonas sp.
CCGTCGGCGGCGCCGTTCAGCCCCAGGCGCGCCGCTTTCGATGTGCGGCCCACGGCGATCATCGACCTCGAACAGAGCCCGTCGGCCGCCGTCGTGGAGGTGTCGGGGGCCGACAGGCCGGGGCTGCTCGCCGACCTCGCCCGGGTCCTGTCCGAACATCGTTTGTCGGTGCGATCGGCGCATATCGCGGGCTTCGGCGAGCGCGCGGTCGACAGCTTCTATGTCACCGACGCCCGGGGGCGGAAGCCAAAGGCCGGGGCGGCGCTGGAGCGGCTGCGGGCCGATCTCGAGACCGCGCTGGACTGGAAGGACCGGCGCATCGAGCGGGTCTCCGCGCCGGTGCGCGCCAGCCTGCGCGACGTGTCGGAAGTCGGCCGGCTGCGTCCCGCGCGGCGGCCCGTATCGCGCGCGCCGGAAGCAGGCTAAGGCGCGGATATGGCCGACAAGATCCCGCCTGAGACCGCGCCGCTCGAGGCCGCCCCCCCCGTGCCCTCGGCGTCCGGGACGTCGGAGCCGATGGTTCAGCCGCCGGCCTCGGCGACCACGGCGCGCAAGGGCGGCGGCATGATGCGGTCGTCGGCCATCTTCAGCGGCCTGACGCTGGTCAGCCGGTTCGTGGGCTTCGCGCGCGACGTGGTCATTTCGGCGGCGCTGGGCGCCTCGGCGGGCCCGGCGGCGGACGCCTACAACACCGCCCTGAACTTCCCCAATCTGTTCCGCCGCATCTTCGCCGAGGGGGCCTTCGCCGCCGCCTTCGTGCCGGCCTATGCGCGGACGCTGGAGGCCGAGGGCGAGGTGGTCGCCGACCGGGTCGCCACCGACGCCCTCGCCGCCGTCGCCTTCGCCACCGTCGTCCTCACGCTCGTCGCCCAGCTGACGATGCCGTGGCTGATGACCGTCATCAACGTCGGCTTCCTCGACGATCCGGCGCGCTTCAAGCTGGCCGTGATCCTGACCCAGATCACCATGCCCTATCTGCCGTGCATGGCCATCGCCGCCCTGCTGTCGGGGGTGCTGAACGCACGCGGCCGGTTCATCGTCTCGGGCGCCTATCCGATCCTGCTGAATCTGATCATGCTGGCCGCCGTCATTCCGGCCCGGGGCGACCAGGTCGGCGCGGCCTATGCGGCGTCCTGGGCGGTGCTGGCGGCGGGCGTGGCCCAGGCCGGGCTGTGCTGGTGGGCGGTGCGAAAGGCGGGCGCGAACATCCGCATCGGCCTTCCCAGACTGACCCCGGCGGTCAAGGCCATCATCATCACCGCCATCCCCGCCGCCATCGGCAATTCGGCGACCCAGATCAACGTCTTCATCTCCGGCAACCTGTCCAGCTTCGTGGCCGGCGGGCGGACCTGGCTGGCGACGGCGGATCGTCTGTACCAGCTGCCGCTGGGGCTGGTCGGCGTGGCCATCGGCATCGCCCTCCTGCCGCGCCTGTCGCGCGCCGTCGCCTCGAAGGATCATCACCAGCAGCAGGCCTCGATGGACGAGGCCCTGATCCTGTCGATGGCCCTGACCCTGCCGGCGGCCGCGGCCCTGATGGCCATGCCCTATTATCTGATCGACGCCCTGTTCACCCGGGGCGCCTTCCTGACCTTCGACGCCGTCAACACCGCCCGGGCGCTGTTCCAGTTCGGCTGGGGCGTTCCGGCCTTCGTGCTGATCCGCATCCTGGCCCCGGCCTTCTTTGCGCGAGGCGACACGCGGACGCCCATGGCCTACGCCCTGGTGTCGGTGGCGGTGAATGCAGCGCTGGCGATCGGGCTTTTCAGCCTCGGCTGGGGCATCGCCGGCATTGCGGCGGCGGTGTCGGGGGCGGCCTGGACCAATGCCCTGCTGCTGGGCGGGGCCCTGTGGCGGCGCGGCCTGTACCGGCCCGGCCCGCCGGCGCTGTGGCGTTTGGGGCGGATCGCGGCGGCCGCGGCCGGGCTGGCTGTCGTCGTCGGAGTCGCGGCCTCGCTGCGGTCGGTCTTCGAGGCGCCGATCGCCGATCTGCTGGCCGCCGTGGGAGCGTCGCACGGGGCCAAGGAGATCAGCCTGCTGCTGGTCACCGGCCTCGGCGGTCTCGTCTATGTGGCCCTGGCCTTCGCCACCCGCGCCGTCACCGTCGCCGAGGTGCGGGGCCTGATCCGCCGGGGACGCTGAGGAGGGACGCGAGTTCCGGTTGCTCTCGCCGCTCCCCTGAGGCATTGGCCGCTGATGTCCGACGCTCCGACTTCCTCGCCCGCCCCCATCGCCTATGACGGTCCGCGCCGCGTGCTCAGCGGCATCCAGGCCTCCGGGGCCCTGCACCTCGGCAACTATCTGGGGGCGCTGAAACGCTTCACCCAGCTGCAGGACGGGGGCGCGCCCTGCTTCCTGTTCGTGGCCGACCTGCACGCCATCACCGTGTGGCAGGACCCGGCCCTGCTGACCGCCCAGACGCGCGAGATCGCGGCGGCCTATCTGGCCTCCGGGCTGGACCCGGCGAAGTCGGTGATCTTCCCGCAGTCGGCGGTGCGGGCCCATTCCGAGCTGGCGTGGATCTTCAACTGCGTCGCCCGGCTCGGCTGGCTGGACCGGATGACCCAGTTCAAGGAGAAGTCCGGCAAGCACAAGGAACGCTCGTCGGTCGGCCTCTACACCTATCCGGTGCTGCAGGCGGCCGACATCCTGCTGTACAAGGCGACCGAGGTGCCGACCGGCGAGGACCAGAAGCAGCACCTCGAGCTGACCCGCGACATCGCCGCCAAATTCAACAACGACTTCAACGCCCCGGGCTTCTTCCCCCTGCCGGAGCCGCTGACCCAGGGGCCGGCCCCGCGGGTCATGAGCCTGCGCGACGGGGCGGCCAAGATGAGCAAGTCCGACCCGTCGGACCAGAGCCGCATCAACCTGACCGACGACGCCGATACGATCATGGCCAAGGTGCGCAAGGCGCGGACCGATCCGGAGCCGCTGCCGGAGACGGTCGAGGGGCTGGACGCCCGGCCCGAGGCGAAGAACCTCGTGACCATCTACGCCGCCCTCGCCGACATGAGCCGTGAGCAGGTGCTGGCCCAGTTCGGCGGCCAGGGCTTCGGGGCGTTCAAGCCGGCCCTCGCCGATCTCGCGGTGGCCTCGATGGCCCCGGTGACGGCCGAGATGCGCCGGCTGATGGCGGACCCGACCGAGATCGACCGGGTGCTGAAGGACGGGGCCGAACGGGCGGCCGCCATCGCCGATCCGGTGGTCGACGAGGTGAAGAAGATCGTCGGCTTCTGGCGCGCCTGATCGCGACTTCCGGACCTTGCGTCGACGGGGGGCTGGCGCCGCGCGCGCCGGACGCTAGAGCGGGGGCATGCGCGCGACTCATCCTCTTGACCGACCGGCCCTCAACGCCCTGACGACCCGGCAGGCCCATCTGGCGGTCGCGGAGGGCCCGGCGCTTCGCTTCGATCCGGCCTACGCCCTGTTCGCCGCCGTGCAGGGAGACGACCCTGACTGGGGCGCGCTGGAGCGGCTGGCGCGCGCCACCGGGCCCCTCGCCCTGTTCGAGGCGGCCGCGCCCCAGCCGTCGGGGCTGGAGGCGGTCGACCACATTCCCTGCCTGCAGATGACCTGCGACGCCCTCAGCGCCGGCGGGCGGGCGGTCGAATTTGAGGACCTGACGGACGCCGACGGGCCGGAGATGCTGGCGCTGGCGACCCTGACCCGGCCGGGTCCCTTCCTCGAAAAGACCCATCGGCTGGGGCCGTTCGTCGGCGTGCGGCGCGAGGGCCGTCTGATCGCCATGGCGGGCGAGCGGCTCAGCCTCGACGGCCACGGCGAGGTCAGCGGCGTCTGCACCCATCCCGACTTTCGCGGCCAGGGTCTGGCCGGCGCCCTGATGCGGATCGTGACGAGCCGCATCCTGCAGCGGGGCGAGATCGCCTTCCTCCACGCCCGCGCCGCCCATGTGGAAACCATCGCCTTCTATGAGACGCTGGGATTCAGGGGGCGGGCGCTCATCGACTACCGCGTGTTGGCGGCGATCGGCTGAACGGCCGGAGGGTGCGGGATGGCAGGGTTCGCACTGAAAAATCCGCCCCTGTCGTTTCATGAACAATCGTGGGCCATGTCCCGGCGATGGGATCGCCGCGCCTGGACGGCGGCGGCGGGGTTCTGAAGCTGTCAAAGACCAGGCCCTGCGGGCCTTTGACCAGTATGCACGGGCCTGCGTCAGAAGCGGACGTAGCGGCGGAAAGAGGGCCGTTTCGACGTGACCGGGAGTGTCGGAATGAGGCCCGAAGTGCCGGGATGACAGGGTCCGGGATGGCAGGGTTCCTTCTCCCCTCCGGGGGAGAAGGTGGGCGGCGGAGCCGCTCGGATGAGGGGGATGTTTGAGACGAACCGGATGGTAGTCGGCACGCAGCCGACCAACCCCTCATCCGGCCCTCCGGGCCACCTTCTCCCCCAAGGGGAGAAGGAAGTCTGTGGTCACTCCGCCCGGTCCAGCCGCGCGATGAAGAAGCCGTCCAGGCCGCCCTTTTCGGCCCACATCGAGGGCAGGATGCGCAGCCAGCCTTCGGGGGTCAGGGCCTCGTCGGGGGCGCCGAGGTCGGCGGGGACGGCGGGCGTGGTGGTGAAGGCCGGATTGCGGCGCAGGAAGGCGATCACCTGGGTCTCGCCCTCCTCCCGTTCCAGCGAGCAGACGCAATAGACCAGGCGGCCGCCCGGCTTCACCCGTTCGGCGGCGGCGTCCAGCAGGCGGTGCTGGACATCGGCCAGCTTGGCCACGTCGGCGGGCTTGGTGGCGCGCAGGACTTCCGGATTGCGGCGGAAGGTGCCGGTGGCGGTGCAGGGGGCGTCCAGCAACACGGCGTCGAAGGTGCGCGGGTCGTCCCAGTCCTCGGCCGGGACGGCGACGACCTCGGCGGACAGGCCGGTGCGGGCGAGGTTGGCGCGCAGCCGGGCCAGCCGCTTGTCCGAACGGTCCAGCGCCACGACGGCGGCGCCGGCGGCGGCCAGCTGCAGGGTCTTGCCGCCCGGGGCGGCGCAGAAATCGACGACGGCCTCGCCGGCCTTGGGCGCCAGCAGACGGACGGGCACTGCGGCGGCGGCGTCCTGGACCCACCAGACGCCGTCGTCGAAGCCGGGCCAGCCGGCCAGATCGCCGCGACGGCCGGTGCGCACCGTGCCGCCGGGCAGGACCTCGCCGTCGACGAGGTCGGCCACAGCGGCGGCGTCGACCTCCGGCTTGAGGCTGAGGTCGGCGGCCGGCTCCTCGCGGGCGGCGAGGGCCAGGGCGGCGAGAGTCGGCTCCCCGTAAGTCGCGCGCCAGCGGGCGGCGAGCCAGTCGGGCAGGTTGGACTCGGCCGTGGTGAGGCCGGGGCCCTCGCGCTCGATGCCGCGCAGCACGGCGTTGACGAGGTTCTTGTAGGGGCGGGTCTTGGGGTCGCGCTCGGCCAGTTTCACCGCCGTCGACACGGCGGCGAAGGCGGGGGTTTCGAGGACCAGGGTCTGGGCCAGGGCGACGCGCATGATGGTGCGCACGGCCAGCGGCGGGCCCTTCTGCAGCTTGCGGTCGAGGATCTGGTCGATCTCGCCGAGGCGGCGCAGGGCGGCCATGGCCACGGCGCGGGCGAAGGCGCGATCGGGGCCGGGCAGGTCGGCGATCTCGCGGAACGACAGGGCGGCGTCCAGACCGCCGCGGCCTTCCAGCGCCGCGTTCAGCAGAACGCCGGCCGCCAGACGCGCCTCGACGCCGATGTCGGCGGCCTCGTCACGCGGCAGTTCGACCTTCGGCGGACGCGGCCCGCGCGACTTGTCGGCCATGCGGCGGCCGCGGGCGGCGGAGTTGCGCCCCTGATTGTCGCGGCCGGTCGGTTCGCGGCTCACACCGACACCTGGGTGCCGAGCTCGACCACCCGTCCGGGCGGGATGTGGAAGAAGTCGGTCGGGTTGGCGGCGTTACGCATCAGGAAGATGTACAGGCGATCCTGCCACATGGGCATGCCCTGGTTGGCCGAGGGGATGATCGAGCGGCGGCCGAGGAAGAAGCTGGTCGACATGATGTCGAACTTCAGTCCGCGCTGCTTGCGGCAGACATTGAGCGCCTTGGGCACATTGGGCTGTTCCATGAAGCCGTAGGAAATGACCAGCTTCTTGAAGTCGTCGGAGATGGGCTCGATGTGCACGCGGTCGGCCTCGGAGACGCGCGGCCGGTCGGTGGTGCGCACGGTCAGGATGATGTTCTTCTCGTGCAGCACCTTGTTGTGCTTGAGATTGTGCATCAGGGCGACCGGGGCGATGTCCGGGTCCGAGGTCAGGAAGATGGCCGTGCCCGGGGCGCGGTACGGCGGCCGGGCGCGCAGCATCTCGATCAGATCGGCCAGCGGCAGGCTGTCCTTGCGCGTCTTGGCGGTGACGATCTGGGTGCCGCGCACCCAGGTCCACATGATCAGCAGCAGGATCGCGCCCAGCGCCAGCGGGAACCACGCCCCCTGCGGGATTTTCAGCAGGTTGGAGGTCAGGAACACCAGGTCGATGGCGATGAAGGGCACGATCGCGGCGAGGCTGAGCGGCAGGCTCCATTTCCACAGCCGCCGGACGATGAACCAGGCCAGCAGGGTGTCGACGAACATCGAGCCGGTGACGGCGATGCCGTAGGCGGCGGCCAGGGCGGTCGAGCTCTGGAAGGTGAAGACCAGGGCCAGCACCCCGACCATCAGCATCAGATTGACCGAGGGGACGTAGATCTGGCCGGCCTGGCTTTCCGAGGTGTTGCGGATGTCGATGCGCGGCAGCAGGCCCAGCTGGACCGCCTGCTGGGTCACCGAGAAAGCCCCGGTGATGACCGCCTGGGAGGCGATGACCGTGGCGATGGTGGCCATGATCAGGACCGGCCAGTAGGCGAACTCGGGCACCATCATCCAGAACGGATTGGCCGCGCCGCCCGGGTGGGACAGGACGAAGGCGCCCTGCCCCAGATAGTTGAGCGTCAGGCACGGCAGGACGAAGATCAGCCAGCCCTGGCGGATGGGCGCCTTTCCGAAATGGCCCATGTCGGCATAGAGGGCCTCGGCCCCGGTGACGGCGAGGAAGACGCTGCCGAGGATGACGAAGCCGAGGAAGCCGTTGTCGATCAGGAACAGCACCCCGTAGTGCGGCGACAGGGCGCGCAGGATCGAGATGTCGTCGAAGATGTGCCACAGGCCAAGGCTGGCGAGGATCAGGAACCAGATCGCCGTCAGCGGGCCGAAATAGCGCGCCACGCTGGCGGTGCCGCGCGACTGGATCATGAACAGGGCGATCAGGATTCCCGCCGCGATGGGCAGGATGTAGGGGCTGAGGGCGCCGCCGATGCCGGGCGCGTCGCGCAGGCCCTCGACCGCCGAGACCACGGAAATGGCCGGGGTGATGACGCCGTCGCCGTAGAACAGGGCCGCGCCGCAGACCCCGAGCAGGAAGACGAGGCCGGAGCGCCGGCCCATGGCCCGCTGGGCCAGGGCCATCAGGGCCAGGGTGCCGCCCTCGCCCTTGTTGTCGGCCTTCATCAGAAAGACGACGTATTTCAGGGTCACGACCAGGATCAGGGCCCAGAACACCAGCGAGACCACGCCCAGCACGGCCAGTTCGGCCGTGCCGCCGCTGCGGCTGTGATGCAGGGCCTCGCGCATGGCGTAGAGCGGACTGGTGCCGATATCGCCGAACACCACGCCGATGGCGCCGATGATCAGGCCCCATTTGCCGGCCTTGACGTGACCGCCTTCGCCGGCCGCCGCGGGGTGCGGATGGCGCGGCGCGACGGATTTGTCGGGGGAAGAAGGGGGAGTCGCGGCGGTCTTGCCGTCTTCACCTTGGGGAGGGGCCCCGACCATGAAGTGCCTCCGGGACGCCGCACGACGCGGTTCCCATCAAACGAGCGGCGAGCCTTTAGGCCCTTTCATCGACCGGTTCAATCGTGCTGCAGGTGCGAAGGTTGCAGGTCGCGCGGCTCCGGGAGGGGCCGGGTTTGTGAAAGCGCCGCCGTCATCCTATCTTGGGGATAACATCATGTCAGACAGCCAACGATTCCCCGTCGCCGCCCACGCCCTGGCCTATCTGGCCCACAAGGGCGCCTACTCGCCGGCGGAGGCCGCGCCGAGCGCGATTCTGGCCGCCTCGGTGCCGACCAATCCGGTGGTGGTGCGGCGGGTCACGGCCCTGCTGGCCAAGGCCGGCCTGATCGCCACCCGGCCCGGCGCCTCGGGCGGAGCCTGGCTGCTGCACCGGCCCGAAGCCATCACCCTCGATGTGGTGCTGAAGGCGGTCAACGGCTGCGCCCACCTCGGCTCGCCGCCCGCCGGCGCCGCCAACTGCCCGGTCAGCACCCATATCCCGCGCCAGGTGGCCAAGGCCCTGACCGCCGCCAACCTGGCCGCGGCCGAGGCGCTGTCGAAGATCACCATCGCCGACCTGCTGGCCGGGGACCCGCCGTCGCTGGCGGCCTTCGCGCCGCACGCGTCCTGTCCCGTCGCGGCCTGAGGCGGATGGCGTGAGATCGGGCGTCCGCCGGACGGTTCTGGTCACGGGCGCCTCCGCCGGCATCGGCGCGGCCCTCGCCCGGGTTTATGCCGAACACGGCCGGGACCTGATCCTCACCGCCCGGCGCGAGGCCCCGCTGAAGGCGCTCGCCGCCGAACTGGCCGGGCGCGGCGCGGCCGTGACCGTCCTGCCTGCAGATCTCGCCGACCCCGCCGCGCCGCGCCGGCTGTTCGAGGCCGTGGCGGCGCGCGGACTGACGGTGGACGGCCTCGTCAACAACGCCGGCTTCAGCCAGACGGCGGGGTTTCTGGAGACCGACCCCGCAGCCCACGCGGCCATGATCCGCGTCATGCTGACCGCCCCGGTCGAACTGGCGCGGCTGTTCGCCCCCGGCATGGTCGAGCGGGGCTATGGCCGCATTCTCAATGTCGCCTCGCTGGCCGGACGGATGCCGGCGACCGGCGGCGACACCCTGTACGGGCCGATCAAGTCTTTCCTGATCAAGGCCTCGCAGGGCCTGCATCTGGAGCTGCGCGGCACGGGAGTGCACGTCACGGCCCTGTGCCCCGGCTACACCCTGACCGAGTTCCACGACGCCAACGGCACGAGGGCCGAGGTCTCGGCGGCCTACCCGGGCTGGATGTGGCAGGCGGCGGACCATGTGGCCCGGGTCGGTTACGAGGCCTGCGAGGCCAACCGGCCGTCGGTGACGCCGGGCGTCGTCAACAATCTGCTGGCCGGCCTCGCCAAACACCTGCCCGACCGGCTGGCGCTGGCCATGGTCGGCGGGCATGCGAAACGGCTGAAGCGGATCTAGTGACCGCCTGTCGGATACGGCGTCGTCGCGATCGAGCTGAACATGCCGGGGATGGCCTCGGACAGGCCGGACAGCATGAACTGGATGGCCAGGGCGCACAGGATCAGGCCCAGCACGCGGACGATCACGGCCATGCCGACGTCGCCGAGCAGGCGGCTCAACGGACCGGTCAGGGCGAAACAGACGAAGCTGACGAAGCCCACCGCGCCGATGGCGGCGAGGGCGGAGACGGTCCCGGCCGGGCCGATCTGCTCGCCCTCGCCGGCGACGATGATGACCGTCGAAATGGCTCCGGGGCCGATCATCAGCGGAATGGCGAAGGGCACGATCAGCCGCTTGAACCGCCTTTGGGCGTAGCCGCGCACGTCGAGGGCGTCCGTGGCCGAGTCGGCGTCGGCGAACATCTTGAGGAAGTCCCCGCGCACCATGTCGAGGCCGAGCAGCAGCAGCAGTATGCCGCCGGCGATGCGGAAGGCGGCCATGGAGATGCCGAAGAACTGCAGCAGCGCCAGGCCGGTGAACAGGAAGAAGGCGAGGAAGACCACGGCGAACAGGCAGATCAGGGCCGAGACCGAGACGCGCTGGCGCAGGGTCGCGCCCGCCGTGGCGGCGGCGAAGATCGGCAGATTGCCGATCGGATCCATCAGGGCGAACAGGGCCACGAACAGGTTGACGCCCAGATCGACCGCGTCCATGTGCTGACCTCGCCCTGCAATTCACTGTCCGGCGGCCATCAAGGCCGGGACGCGCCCATGCGTCCAGCCTTTAGCCGCATCCAAGGAGCGACGCCATGACCCGCGTGCTGACCGACCGCCGCCTGATCGTCGGCCTCGACCTGCCCTCGCTGGAGGCCGCAAGGGCCATGGTCGAGCGGCTCGGGGCCACCGTCAGCGCCTACAAGATCGGCCTCAGCCTGCTGGCCCGGCCGGGCGGCGTGGCCCTGGCCCACGATCTGCGCGGCGCGGGCAAGACCGTGTTCCAGGACTGGAAGCTGCACGACATCGGGGCCCAGGTCGAAGGCGCCGCCCGCGCGGTCGCCGACGGCTATTGCGACCTGTTGACCGTCCACGCCGAGCCCCAGGTCATGCGCGGCGCGGTGCGGGGACGCGACGCGGCGGGGACGCGGACCAAGCTTCTGGCCGTGACCGTCCTGACCAGCCTGTCGGACGACGACCTGGGCGACATCGGCTACGGCTATTCGGCCGCCGATCTGGTCGAGCGACGCGTGCGTCAGGCGCTGGACTGCGGCGTCGACGGGGTGGTGTCGAGCCCGCTGGAGGCGGCGCGCGTGCGCGAGATCGCCGTGGCGGCGGGCCGGCCCGACTTCCTCATTGTCACCCCGGGCGTCCGGCCCGCGGGGGCGGACAAGGGCGACCAGCAGCGGGTGGCCACGCCGGCCGAAGCCCTGGGCGCGGGCGCGACCCATCTGGTCGTCGCCCGGCCGGTGATCGGCGCCGCGGACCCGGCCGCTGCCGCCGCGGCCATCATCGCGGAGATGGCGGGCGCCGCCTAGCCGCGCTCGCCGGGCTCCTGGCTGTAATACTGGCGGGGCGCGGGCGGCGGCGGCGGCGTCTCTCCGTCGATGCCGTAGTACTGGTTCGGCGTCATCGGGGCCTCATAGAGCGGCGGCGGCGCGGGGATATAGACGTCCGGCTGCTGGATATGCACCAGCGGGGCCTGATGGATGCGCGGCGCCTCGAGGTGGACCCGGGGCGGTTCGACCGAGACGTGGGGCGCGGCGAGGTGAACGTCCGGGGCGTCGACATAGACGTTCGACGGGGCGACATGGATATCGGACGGCCGGACATAAACCGGCGGCCCCTGGACATAGACCGGCGGGCTTTCGACATAGACCGGCGGCCCCTGCACATAGACCGGGCGCGGCCGGGGCTGCGGGCGGTGCTCCACCCGGCGCTCGTAGCCATAGGCCGGGGCCCGGCGGTCTTCGTACCGCTCTTCGCCATAGCCGCCGTAATAGGCCGAGGATTCCTCGTAGCTTTCGTAGCTCTCGTACGACCGCTCTTCATAGCTGTCACGGCGCTCGCTGTAGCCGTAGCGGCCGCCGCGGTCCTCGTAGGAGGTTTCGCGGTATCCGCCGCCGCAGGTCGGCGCCCGGCGGCCGTCGCGGCCGAAGCCGGTGACGACATAGCCGAAGGGGGCGCTGGCGCAGGCCATGACGCGGCGGTCGATGTCGTAATAGACCGGGGCGCCGGCGTACCCCGAACCACCCGCCTCGCCGCCATAGCCGCCGCCGACATAGACCGCGCCGCCGCCGTATCCGCGCCCGCGAACCCCGCCGCCGTCCCAGGTCCGGGCGTTGATCCAGGAGCCGGCGGAGGCCTGGGCGGAGGCGCGCGCGCTGGCGTTCACATTGATGTTCACATTGTGCGAACCGCCGCCATGAGTGCAGCAGGCGCCGGGCGGCGGGCCGGGCGGAGGGCGGTGACCGCCGCCCCGGGGCTCGCCGGCCTGGGCCGCTGACGCCGCGAACAGGGCGAGGACGGCGGCGGAAGAGGTTAACACGCGCATGATACGAACTCCGAGACTGGAGTCGTTCTAAGTCACTGGAAAGAAAAGGGTTCGAAATGCACCGAGCGGGCGAATCGTCGGGCCCGGCATTCCCCGGACGGCGTGAAAATTAACCCTTTCCGGGCTCAGCGGTCATAAAGATAGACATCCCCGCAGCCGCAGTCGCGGTCGGGATAACGGGCCTGGCGATCACGACGCCCGCTGCGCGCCGACGGGTGACGGTCGTCGTCATAACCCCATTCGTCGCGGTAGCCCTGACGGGGACGCCGCCCGTCGCGGCCTTGACCGTATCCGTACCGATCGTGGTCAGGACCGTAGCGACGGTCGGGGCTGTAGCCATGGCGCGAGCCATGGACCTGAGCCGGCGCATGGACATAGACCTCGCCGGCGTAGCCGTTCGCGTGGCGGCCGGTGTGCCGGTAGGACCGCGTCTCGACCTCGGACAAAGGCGTGCCGCCCACGGCTGCGCCGTAGGGCGTGACGTAGACCGGTTGCCCCCAGGTCTGCGCTGCGGCGGATCCGGCCAGACCCGGCGACATCAACGCCATAAGGGTCAGGCCGGCGGCGGCGAGGATGCGGATCATGGCGGCGAACTCCTGTGTCACAGGGTTAACGCTGTTCGGCGGTCACGGTTCTCCGGCTCAGAAATCGACCGCCAGGCCCTTCTTCTCCCAGTCGCCGTAGCGGGTCGGCTCCGGGCCGCGCGGGCCGCCGTGTTCGGGGGCCAGCGCCGTCTCGCCGCCCGAGGCGCGACGTTCGGCCGCTTCCAGCAGGGCCCGGCGCGCGGCGTCGCTGAGCGGCCGCTCCGGCGTGGCGTGGGGCACGTCCGTGTTGAGCCTGGGCGGGGAGTCCGCGGGCGTCGGGTCGGGGGCGGGGGCGTCGGTGGTGGGATGATCGGTCACAGCGCGGATGTCTTGAGCCAGACGGCGGGACTCCACAAGTTAGGACGCGGTCGCCGCCGCGCCAGTGATGTCGAGTTTTCACCCCCGATGAACCATCTCAAGACCTTCGCCCTGCTGGCCTTTCTGACGGCCCTGTTCGCGGGACTGGGATATCTGATCGGCGGCGCGACCGGCATGCTGATCGCCCTGGTCCTCGCCGGCGGGATGAATCTGTTCAGCTACTGGAACGCCGACCGGATCGTACTGAAGATGTACCGGGCCCAGCCGGTCGACGAGACCCATCCCAATGCGGTGGTGCGCACCTATGTCGCCGATGTCGAGCAGATGGCCCGGGACGCCGGCCTGCCGCGCCCGGCCATCGCCATCATCCCCAACGACCAGCCCAACGCCTTCGCCACCGGCCGCAATCCCGAGAACGCCGCCGTCTGCGCCACCACCGGCCTGCTGGACATGCTGACGCGGGAGGAGATTCGCGGGGTCATGGCGCACGAGCTGGCCCATGTGAAGAACCGCGACACCCTGGTCATGACGGTCACGGCCACGGTCGCCGGGGCCATCGCCGCCCTGGGCAATTTCGCCCTGTTCTTCGGCGGCGGCGGCGAGGACGACGAGCGGCCCGGCGGCCTGATCGGCGCCTTGGCCCTGATGATCCTCGCGCCGATGGCCGCCGGCCTCGTGCAGATGGCCATCAGCCGCACCCGCGAATACGAGGCCGATCGGGTCGGGGCGGAGATCGCCGGCGATCCGGCGGCGCTGGCGGCGGCCCTGCAGAAGATCGAGGGCTGGTCGAAGCGGATCGTCAACGTCACCGCCGAGCGCAATCCGGCCTCGGGCCAGCTGTTCATCATCAATCCGCTGGCGGGTCGCGGGGCCGACAACCTGTTCTCGACCCATCCGGCGACGCTCAATCGCGTCAAGGCGCTGCTGGAGTTGGGCGCCAAGATGGGGATGCAGCCGCGCCCGCGAACGCCGGACCTGACCCAGCCTCGCCCCGCCGCCGGCTTCACGAGCTCGACCACCGGCGTTCCCGCGACGCCGACGGAGCCGCGCGGCCCCTGGGGCTGAACATGGGGCTGATCGTCGCGGCCTGAACACGGTTTGCGGTTTGCACTCCGTAGGCGGATCGCATCAGATGCGCCCCTGCTTAGATCAGGGGAACCCATGTCGCGTCTGCTCGCCTTCGTATCCGCCGCCGCCCTTCTCGCCACGCCCGTCGCCGCCCAGTCGGTGGACCGCGTCGCCGTCAACGGGATCATCGACCAGGGGCTGAACCACAGCCAGGTGATGCAGACCGCCGCCTATCTGACCGACCGGATCGGCGGGCGGATGACCAACTCGCCCCAGATGCGCGAGGCCGAACGGTGGGCTCAAGCGCAGTTCACGAACTACGGCCTGTCCAACGTTCGCGCCGAAGGATTCGAGTTCGGCCGAGGCTGGTCCATCGTCCGCTCCAGCGCCCGCATGACCGCGCCGCGTCCGCTGGACCTGCGCGCCATTCCGGTGGCCTGGACGCCTTCGACCAATGGGACCATCAGCGGCGGCGTCATCGTTGCGCCCATCTCCAAGGTCGCGGACTTCGACAAATGGCGCGGCAAGCTGTCGGGCAAGATCGTCATGCTCACCCTGCCTAACACCGGC
>CAZGPS010000061.1:0-13996 GCA_964527675.1 uncultured Brevundimonas sp.
CGTCCGCCCTTCGTTTCGCCCGTGGCCTGAGCCCGAGCCTGCTGGCCCTTGTGGTGGCGGCCGGACTGACCGGTCCGGCGCTGGCCCAGACAGCGCCTGCGGCCCAGCCCGTTCCGACGGTTGTCGTTGAGACGGCTCCGCAAACCTCCCCCGCGGCGCTGGAAGAGCGGGTGCTGGTCAACCGCATCCTGGTGCGTGGAAACCAGCGCATCGATCAGACCACCATCCTGTCCTACCTGCCGATCCAGGCGGGCGACACGGTCGATGCGGCGGTTCTTGACGTGGCGCTGCGCACCCTGACGCGCACCCAGTTGTTCGCCAACGTCCAGCTGGGAGTCCAGCCAAACGGCGACCTGGTGGTCGAGATCGTCGAGAACCCGATCATCAACCAGGTCATCTTCGAGGGGAACGGCGCGCTGGGCGACAGCAAGCTGCGCGAAGAAGTCACGCTCGCGCCGCGCGGCATCTACACCCGGGCCCGGGTGCAGGAGGACGTCGGCAAGATCGTCGAACTGTACCGCCTGTCCGGGCGCATCTCGGCCACGGTCACGCCCAAGCTGATCCAGCTGGAGCAGAACCGCGTCGATGTGGTGTTCGAGATCGAGGAGGGCCCGGAGACGGGCGTCCGGGCGATCACCTTCCTGGGCAACAGCGCCTTCTCGGACAGCGACCTGCAGGAGGTGATGGTCACCAAGCGGTCGCAATGGTGGAACCTGTTCTCATCCAGCGACAATTACGATCCCAACCGGCTGGACTATGACCGCGAACAGCTGCGGAAATTCTACACCAACCGCGGCTACTACGATTTCCGGGTCGTCTCGGCGATCGCCGAACTGGCCCCGGACGACAGCGCCTTCGGCATCACCATCACCCTGGACGAGGGCGACCGCTACAATTTCGGCAAGGTCGAGGTGGTCACCGAGAATGACCGCCTGAACCCGGACTTCCTCAAGATGCTGCTGCCGATCCGGCCGGGGTATCTGTACGAGAGCGACAAGATCGAGTCCGCCGTCGACGCCCTGACCTTCGCCGCCGGCTCGGCAGGCTACGCCTTTGTGGAGATCGAGCCGAGCTATACGGCCAACCGCGAAACCGACACGATCGACATCACCTTCAACATCAAGGAAGGCCAGCGGGTCTACGTCGACCGTATCAATGTCATCGGCAATACCCGCACCCTGGACAATGTCATTCGCCGCGAAATGATGCTGACCGAGGGCGACGCCTTCAATCGCACCCTGCTGGAGCGGTCTCGCAACAATCTGCGCGCCCTTGGTTTCTTCAAGGAAGTCACCGTCGCGGAGTCTCCGGGCGCCGCGCCCGACCGGTCGGTCGTCAATGTCACGGTGCAGGAACAGCCGACCGGCGAACTGTCCGTTGGCGCCGGCTTCAGCTCGGTCGACTCCTTCGTCGTCAATCTGGGCATCACCGAACGGAATTTCCGCGGGCGCGGCCAGAACGTCGTCGCCCGGATCGAGTGGGGTTCGCTGCGCCAGCAGATCGACTTCCGCTTCACCGAACCGAAATTCCTCGGCCGCGACCTGCGCGCCGGCTTTGACGCGTTCCATTCGCGCTATGATCTGAGCGAATATTCGTCGTACGATTACCGCTCGACCGGCGGTGGCGTTCGACTGTCCTATCCGCTGAACGCCTACACCCTTCTGAGCACACGGTATTTCCTCAAGGCGGACGAGATCATCGTCCCCGGCAATTTCTGCGAGGGAGGGACGGGGTCCGCCGCCCTGTGCGACCAGATCGGCTCCTTCCTCAACTCGTCAGCCGGCTACACCCTATTGGTCGATCGGCGGAACGATCCGGTTCGTCCCACGCGAGGATGGACGGGCTCGATCCGTCAGGACTTCGCCGGCATCGGCGGCGACGTGAACTATGTGAAGTCCGAGGCCGACATCTCGGCCTATTGGGGCATCACGCCGAACTGGGTGGTTACGGCCGCGGCCTCGACCGGTTATGTCTCCGGCTGGGGCGGTGATCCGATCCGGATCAATGACCGGTTCTTCAAGGGCGGCAACAGCTTCCGTGGGTTTGAAACGGCCGGCATCGGGCCGCGCGATCTGAACACCACGGACGCCCTCGGCGGCAATTTCTACGCCATCGGCACCCTGGAGTTGACGGTTCCGAACGGACTCCCGGAAGAGTATGGCATCCGGACGTCGCTGTTCACCGACGTCGGCACGGTCGGGGTGCTGGACGACCGCTATACGGTGGACGCCAACGGCAACCCCAGCAGCCGGATCATCGACGACCTGGAGCTTCGGGCGTCCGCCGGCCTCAGCATCCACTGGCGGTCGCCCATGGGACCGATCCGCTTCGACCTCAGTCACATTCTCGGCAAGGAAGACTACGACAAGACCGAGACTTTCCGCTTCTCGACGTCCACCCAATTCTAACCGACGGGCGTTTCGCCCGCGCAAAGGCTAAAAGATGAAAATTCTCGCTTTCGGCGCCTTCACCCTCGCCTTGCTCACGGGATCGGCCGCGGCCGCCCAGGATCAGAATTTCGGCCCCGCCATCCCTGGCGTCTGCGTCTATCACCATGACCGCCTGCTGGCCCAGTCGACTGCCGGCCAGTCCGTTCAGGCCGGCATGACCCGTCTGCAGCAGGAAGTGCAGGCCGAACTGGCTCCTTATGAGCAGTTCATCCAGTCGGAAAGCCAGCAACTTCAGCAGGGCCGCGGCACCATTCCGCAGGCCGACTTCGCGACGCGCGAACAGGCGCTGGCGACCCGCTATCAGGAAGCCCGCAACCTGGCCCAGACCCGCGAAGGCGAGCTGCGCTACACCCAGGCCATGCAGCTTCAGCAGATCGCCCAGGCCACGGATCCGATCATCCTGGCGCTGTATGCCGAGCGCGGCTGCGGCATCCTGCTCTCGCGCGAGGCCGTCATGCGTGTGAACCCTGCCATGGATCTGACTGATGCGGCGGTCCAGCGCGTGAATGCGGCCCTGCCGTCGCTGTCCTTCAGCCGCCTGCAGGTTCCGGCGCAGCAGGCCCAGTAGAATGGGTCACGGCCCCGATCCGCGCTTCTTCGAGCAACTACCGGCCTTGACGGTCGGGGACCTCGCAGACCGGATCGGGGGCGAGACATTGCGCGGCGGGGACCGGACGGTCTCCGCCGTCGCACCCTTGGCGACTGCCGGCGAGGGCGAGGTCGCCTTTCTCGGTGATCGCCGGTTTCTGGCGGCGCTGACCGCGACCGGCGCGTCCTGCGTCATCGTTCCGGCTTCGGCCGTGGAGGCCGCTCCGGCCGGCGCCGCCGTCATCGTCACGGCCGAGACCCAGGCCGCCTGGGCCAGAGCCTCGCTTCTGCTCCATCGCGCGATCCCCCTCGATCGTTCCGCGGCGCCCGCGCAGGTCGTCGAGGACGACAGCGTCGCGCTCGAGCCCGGTGTGGTCTTGGGTGTCGGCGCCCGGATCGGGCGGGGCAGCCGGGTCGGCGCCACTACCGTCATAGGACCCGGCGTCCAGATCGGCCGCGACTGCGTCATCGGTCCGAACGTCACCGTTGGGTTCGCCCTGATCGGCGACCGCGTCCGGCTGTTGGCGGGCGCGCGGATCGGAGAGCCGGGTTTCGGGGCCGCCGGATCGCGCACGGGTCCCGTTGATGTGCCGCAACTGGGGCGCGTCATCCTGCAGGACGGGGTCAGCGTCGGGGCCAACAGCTGCATCGACCGGGGGGCGTATGAGGATACGGTCGTCGGCGAGAACACCAAGATCGATAATCTGGTCATGATCGGCCACAACTGCGTCATCGGCCGGAACTGCCTGATGGCGGCCAATACCGGCATCTCCGGCTCGGTGACGGTGGGCGACGGCGCCATCTTCGGCGGCAAGGCGGGCGTGGGCGATCACCTCAACATCGGCGAGGGGGCCCGGGTCGCCGCCGGCGCCGGCGTCCTGCAGGACATCCCCGCGGGCGAGACCTGGTCGGGATATCCCGCGAAACCGCTGCGACAGTTCTTGCGTGAAGCGATCTGGCTCGCCAAACAGGCGTCCGGAAAGGCACGCGCAGGGAAAGCCGGGAATGACTGACGAAACGGACGCCGGGGCGAAGATCGACTACGCCGAGGTCATGCGTCGCCTGCCGCACCGCTATCCGTTCCTGCTGATCGACAAGGCCGAGGACTTCGTCTCGGGAACCTCGATCACCGGCATCAAGAACGTCACCCACAACGAACCCTATTTCCCGGGCCATTTTCCCGTCGACCCTGTCATGCCCGGGGTGATGATCGTCGAGGCCATGGCCCAGACCGGCGCGCTGATGATGTCCAAGACCCTGGACGTCTCGGTCGAGGGCAAGATCATCATGTTCATGTCCATCGACGGCGTCCGATTCCGCAAACCGGCCCGGCCGGGCGACCAGCTGCGCATGAAGGTCATCGTCACCCGCCAGCGCGGCGACATCTTCAAATTCCGCGGCGAGACATTCATCGACGGCAAGCTGGCCGCCGAGGCCGACTTCGCCGCCATGATGGTCACCGTCGACCCGCCGGCCGCCTGATGGCTATCCATCCGACAGCCCAGGTTGATCCCGGCGCTCGTCTTGGCGAAGGCGTCGAAATCGGTCCCTGGACCATCATCGGGCCGAATGTGGTCCTCGGGCAGGGCGTGCGCATCGCCGGTCACGTTGTGATCCAGCAAGACACAACGGTCGGCGCCGGCACGACGATCCATCCGTTCTGCGTACTGGGCGGCGACCCGCAGCATGGTGGCTACAAGGGCGAGCCGGTGGCCCTGGAGATCGGCGAAAACAACACGATCCGCGAGCATTGCACCTTCAACCGGGGGACGCCGGCGGACAGGAAATTGACCACGATCGGCTCGAACGGCCTGTTCATGACCGGCGCCCATGTCGGCCATGACTGTGTAGTGGGGAGCCACGTCACTTTCGCCAACCATGCGACTCTCGGCGGCCATGCGCGGGTCGGCGATCGAGTGTTTCTGGGCGGGCTGGCGGCGGTGCACCAGTTCGGTCGGGTCGGACAGGGAGCGATCGTCGGGGGACTGGCGGCGGTGACCCGCGACGTCATTCCCTACGGCTCGGCCTGGGGCAATCACGCGCAACTGCATGGTCTCAATCTGATCGGACTGAAGCGCAAGGGTTATGGCAAGGACGCCGTCCGCCGGCTTCTCGCCGCCTACCGCGAGCTGTTCCAGGGCGCCGGCACCTTCGCCGAGCGGCTTGCGGCGGTAGCCGCAGGCTACGCCGACCTTCCCGAGATCATGGAGATCGTCGCCTTCATTCGCGAAGGCGGCAAACGTCCGCTTTGCCTGCCGGACGAATGAGCCGGCTGGGCCTCATCGCCGGCGGCGGGGCCCTGCCTCTGGCCGTAGCCGGGCGTTGCGAAGCCCAGGGCCGGCGCGTGGTTGTGGTCCGTCTGGCCGGGTTCGCCGATCCGCATCTGGCTCGCTATCCCGGCGTCGACGCCGGCCTGGCCGAGATCGGCCGCGTGCTGTCCGCCCTGAAGAAGGCCGGCTGCGACACCGTCTGCTTCGCCGGCACGGTCAGCCGTCCGGACTTCAAGAGTCTGAAGCCCGACTTCAAGGGTATGACATTGCTCCCGGGGATCATCGCAGAAGCGGCCAAGGGCGACGACGCCCTGTTGCGCAAGATCCTCTCGGTGTTCGAAGCCGAGGGCTACGCCATCGAAGGGGCCGACGACATCCTCGGCGGGGAGACCCTTCCGGCCGGAGCCCTGGGCGCCGTCTCACCGACGGCGGACCAGTTGGCTGACCTGAAGAAAGCGCTTCATGTCGCGGAAAAGGCCGGTGAACTGGACATAGGGCAGGGGTCAGTCGTCTGCGACGGACTGGTCCTTGCGGTCGAGGCCCAGGAGGGCACCGACGCCATGCTCGCCCGTGTCGCCAGTCTCCCGGTCGACCTGCGCGGCTCTCCATCGGGGCGCAAGGGCGCGCTCGGCAAGGCTCCGAAGCCCATTCAGGACCTGCGGGTCGACATGCCGGTGATGGGTTCGAGAACCATCGAACTGGCCGCCGCTGCGGGCCTTGCCGGCGTCGGGGGCTTCACGGGCAAGCTGATCCTCATCGACCACGCCGCCATCGTCGAGGCCGCTGACCGGCTGGGCCTGTTCGTCTGGGGCGAGAGCCGGTGAGCCGGCCGCTGAAAATCATGCTGGTGGCCGCCGAGGCCTCCGGCGACGCGCTCGGCGCGGGGCTGGCCCACGCGCTCAAGGCCCGACTGGGCCAGGATGTGGTCTTCGTCGGCGTCGGCGGGGCGAAGATGGCGGAGGCCGGCGTCGCCAGCCCGTTCGACATCACCGACCTGTCCGTGTTGGGTTGGCTTGAGGGGCTGAAGGCCTATGGCGTGGTGAAGCGCCGGGTTGCCGACACCGCCGCCCTGGCGATGGCCGAACGTCCGGACGCCGTGGTCCTGATCGACAGCTGGGGCTTCACCATCCGGGTGGCCAGGGCGATCCGGTCCGCCCTGCCGGGCACGCCCCTGATCAAGTACGTCGGGCCGCAGGTCTGGGCCTCGCGTCCGGGCCGGGCGAAGACGCTGGCGGCCTCGGTTGATCATCTGCTGGCGCTCTACGCCTTCGACGCGCCCTGGTTCGAGCGGGAGGGCCTGCCGACCACGGTCGTCGGATCCCAGGCCCTGCATGTCGATATGGGCAGCGCCGACCCCGCCGCCTTCCGGGCCTCGCGCGGCGTCGGCGCCGCGGCGCCCCTGCTGCTGGTCCTGCCGGGCAGCCGCCCATCCGAAATTCGCTTGATGACCCCGGTCTACGAGGCCGCCGTCGCCCGCCTGAAGCGAGCCGATCCGACGCTGGAAGTCGCCGTCGTGGCGGCCGGCGCCGTGGCCGATCTCGTCACCGCCGAGGTCGCCACCTGGCCGTTCCGCGCTTACCTGGTCCCGGAGGCCGAGAAATACTCGGCCATGAAGGCGGCGACCGTCGCCCTCGCGACCAGCGGCACGGTGTCGACCGAACTGGCGCTCGCCGGCGCCCCGATGGTTATCAGCTACCGTTTTCAGCCGCTCAGCTATGCGATCATGAAGCCGTTCTTCACCGGCAAGTACGCCACCCTGTTCAACCATGCGGCGGACGAGGAGATCGCCAGGGAACTGATCCAGAGCGACGCCACGCCGGAGAAGCTGGCCGGGGAGGTCGGTCGTTTGCTGGCCGATCCGAAGGCGCGTGCCGATCAGGCGGCCCGGCAGACCGCCGCCCTGGACCTGATGGGACGGGAGGGGCGCGACCCGTCGGAGATCGCGGCGGAGGCGGTGCTGAGGGTGATAGCGGCGAAGGCTGGCGGGTAGCGCTCCCGCAGTTCGGTCGTCCGTGAAGGCCGACCCGTTCCGGGCCGCGAGGCAACCCTCTGGACCTTAATCCCAATCCGGTGAAAGTTCGGGTCGTTGGGGGGACGACATGGCTGACCGATTGACGGTGCGCGAGGTGAGTTGTCTGCGACTGCTGGAGGGCGGCCGCAAGAACAAGGAGATCGCCACCCGGCTGGGCGTCGCGGAACGGACTGTGAGCAACACCCTGCAGTCGGCCTACCGCAAGCTCGGCGTCAGTCGCCGTCAGGACGCCGTCGCCGAGTTCAGGCGAAATTGGTCAGAAACCGGTCATCGTTTGAGCATGTCTGCCGCCGGCGAAAGCGGCTTTGCTGGGGGCGTCTCCGGACCAGACTCGCGACCGCCGTCCCTCTACCGTCCGACGCCGCCCGGCCTCGTCAACACGAGCGTCATCATAGCGGTGTTCGCGGTGATCGGCGTCCTCGCGGTGCTGGCGCTGGTGACCTCCCGGGCCTTCCACGGCCTGGGCTGAACTGACCTGATCCCGTTCGACTGTCCCGCCATGGCGGAGGAGCGCAGACCTATGTCCGATCGCAATGAACTTGGCCGCCAGATGGCCGAACAACTCCACGCCGCCGAACGGGCCCTTGACGCCGCCCTGGCGGAGATTGGCGACCTGTCGGCGCTGATGACCCGCGGACGCATGGATCACGGCATCGCCGCCGTTGTCGGCCAGGAGGCGCTGGAGCATGTCGCCGAATGCGGCGGCGCCCTGACCAGGGCCCGTCGGGCCCTGGTCGAGGGTCACAAGCAACTGGCCCGGGACGCCCGGATCATGCGCATCGCCTGGACCGGCCTGGGCGGCCCCCTGGAAAGCAAACCCGCGGAGGATGGGCCGCGCCTCGCGCCGGCCGGCCGCCTCCGTCAGGTCGCTTGAACCGCCGCCGCAAAGCCTTGATCGTCGGGAGATGGACATTGGTGACCTCCTCGCCCTCATCGGCGCCCCCATACAGCAGGTCTTCCTGCTGGCGACGCTTGCCGTCATGGCGATCAGCCTCGCCTTCGGCGACCGGTCGGTCCGCATCGGCGTCGTTCTGGTGCTGGCGAATTTCCTGCTCACCGGCTTCGTCGACCACTGGGTCTGGCTCACGGTCAGGGCGGCGGTGGCCCTGCTCGACGGCGTCCTGTTCGGCTTGCTCGTCCTGCTGGCCTGGCGCAGCCGGCGCTGGTGGGCGCACGCCGCGGCGGCCTTCGCCCTGCTCGGCTTTTTCGCCCATTTCATCGCCCTGTTCGACCAGAGTATCTGGTGGCGGGCCTACGTCGGGCTCCGCTGGATCTTCAGCGCGGCCGTGGTCGTCGCCCTGCTCGCCGGGGTCGCCGAGACGCCCTTCGCACGCGGCTATGAGCGCTGGGCCGCGCGCCAGGGCTGAGCCTCCCGCTCCCGCCACCAGCGCCGCCCGCTCCGTCCATTCCAGCATCAAGGGAGGCTTCCATGGCGCACGCCTGGACCTATGACACCGCAGCATCGTTCTGGACCCGCAGTCGGCAGAACCCGGAGGGGGTCTGGGACACCTGGGTCTCGGCCGAAATCTACCTCCTGGATCACCGGCCGCGCACCCCCGCTGAAGCCGCCCAGATCCTCGCGGTGCTGGTCGAACAGGGCGGGGATCGTCGCAGCGACGGCCGCGACGTCGAGGCCCTGGCGCGTGTGCGCCGCTACCTCAACCAGCTGGCCCGCTATGAGTCCGATCAGGCGACCCCCGCGAGGGCGGTCGCCTGATCAGTTGGGCCGGCCTCAGCCCCGGTTCTGGATCGGGACGAAATCCCGCTCGGTCGGGCCGGTGTAGAGTTGACGCGGGCGGCCGATCTTCTGGGTCGGATCGCCGATCATTTCCTGCCACTGGGCGATCCAGCCGACCGTGCGGGCCAGCGAGAACAGCACGGTGAACATCGACGTCGGGAAGCCCATCGCCGACAGGGTGATGCCCGAATAGAAGTCGACGTTGGGGAACAGCTTGCGCTCGATGAAATATTCGTCGTTCAGCGCGACGCGCTCCAGCTCGCGGGCGACCTGCAGCAGCGGGTCGTTCGGATCACCGACCGCTTCCAGCACCTCGTGGGCGCTTTCCTGCATTACCTTGGCGCGCGGGTCGTAGTTTTTGTAGACTCGGTGGCCGAAGCCCATCAGCTTGTATTTCTTGGCCTTCACCCCCTCGATGAACTCCGGAATCTTGTCCGGGGTGCCGATCTCCTTGAGCATGTTCAGCGCCTCCTCGTTGGCGCCTCCGTGCGACGGACCCCACAGGCAGGCGATGCCGGCGGCGATACAGGCGAACGGATTGGCGCCCGACGAACCGGCCAGACGGACGGTCGAGGTCGAGGCGTTCTGCTCGTGGTCGGCATGCAGGATGAAGATGCGGTCCATGGCCTTGGCCAGCACCGGATTGACCTCATAGTCCTCGGCCGGAACGGCGAAGCACATGCGCAGGAAATTCTCGGAATAGCTCAGGTCATTGCGCGGCGAAACGAATGGCTGGCCGATGTGGTATTTGTACGCCCGCGCCGCGATGGTCGGCATCTTGGCGATCAGCCGGATGGCCGAGATGTTCCGCTGCACCGGATCATGGATGTCCAGGCTGTCGTGATAGAAGGCCGACAGCGCCCCGACCGTCCCGACCATGATGGCCATTGGGTGGGCGTCGCGACGGAAGCCCTCGAAGAAGCGGTCGAACTGCGAGTGCAGCATGGTGTGCATGGTGATGTTGCGCTCGAAGGCCTCGTACTCCGAGGCCGTCGGCAGTTCGCCGTGCAGCAGCAGGTGGCAGACCTCGACGAAGTTGGACTTCGAGGCCAGCTGGTCAATCGGATAGCCGCGGTGCAGAAGGGTGCCCTTGTCGCCGTCGATAAAGGTCAGGGCGCTTTCGCAGGCCGCCGTCGAGGTGAAACCGGGGTCGTAGGTGAAGGCGTCGGTCGCGCCGTACAGCTTGCGGATGTCGATGACATCGGGGCCGGTCGAACCCGACAGGATCGGCAGGTCCACGGTCTTGTCGCCGTAGGTCAGGGTCGCCGAGCCGGCGGGTTTGGCAAGTTCAGTCATATGGGCCCCTTGGTCAGACGGCGGCCTCAAACGGGAGGAGGCGGCAGGTCACGTTTCGGTACGAAGGTCAGATAGTCTGTTGCAGCGCATCATTCAAACGCCCGAGGCTTTCTTCCCGCCCGAGCGCCGCCAGGGTCCTGGCGATATCGGGTGAGGCGGAGCCTCCGGTCAGGGCCGCGCGGGCCGGCGGGCCGATCTTGCCGAAGCCCACGGCCTCCTCCTCGGCGAACACCTTGAGCTCCGCCTCAAGCGCGAAGACGTCCCAGCTCTCGAACAGGGCGAGGCGATCGCGCAGCCGACCGATCCGCTCTCCCACCTCGCCCGCGAGCAGGTCGCGGCCCTTCGGCTCGATGGCGATCGGCCGGGTCTTGAGGACGAAGGCGGACTGGTCGGCCAGCTCCAGCGTTGTCTTCGCCCGGTCTTTCAGGAACGGCATGGCCCGGGTCAGCCGGGCTTCGTCATCCGGCCCGAGGACGTGTCCGCGGCCGAGGTGGACATCCAGCGTCAACTTGGCCAGTCGGTCGTCGTCGGCCAGCCGCATCCAGTGGGCGTTGACGTGGGCCAGCTTGTCGAAATCCAGCCGGGCCGGGGCCTTACCCACGCCCGACAGGTCGAACCACGCCATCGCTTGGGCGTCGGAGAACAGCTCTTCGTCGCCGTGCGCCCAGCCCAGCCGGGTCAGATAGTTGCGCATGGCCTCGGGCAGATAGCCCATCTCGGCGTATTCATGCACCGCCTGGGCGCCGTGCCGCTTGGACAGCTTGGCGCCGTCGGGACCGTGGATCAGCGGGATGTGGGCGAAGGTGGGCCGGGTCCAGCCCAGGGCGTCGTAGATCAGGCTCTGCCGCGCCGCGTTGTTCAGATGGTCATCGCCGCGAATGACGTGGGTCACTCCCATGTCGTGGTCGTCGACCACCACGGCGAGGTTGTAGGTCGGGGCCCCGTCCGAGCGCAGGATCACCAGATCGTCGAGCAGGGCCGACTCCCAGCGTACCGGGCCCTGCACCGCGTCCTCGACCAGCACGGCGCTGTCCGCCGGCCGGCGGAAGCGCACCGTGTGGGGCCGCGACAGATCGTCCACCGTGGGTGAACGGTCGCGCCAGGGCGACTCGAACGTCCGCCCTTCGGCCTTGGCGGCGTCGCGCAGGGCTCCCGTCTCCTCGGCGGTGAGGAAATCGCGGTAGGCGTGGCCGGTCTCCAGCAGGATGTTGGCGACCTCACGGTGCCGGTCGGCGCGGGCGTGCTGGAACACGGGTTCGCCGTCCGCGAACAGGCCGAGCCAGCTCAGGCCGTCGAAAATCGCCTCCACCGCCGCGTCGGTGGACCGCTCCCGGTCGGTGTCCTCGACCCGCACGAGGAACCTGCCGTTGTGTCGCCTCGCATACAAATAGTTGAAAAGCGCCGTGCGGGCGCCCCCTATGTGCAGAAAGCCGGTGGGCGAGGGGGCGAAGCGGGTGACGACTTCGGGCGCGGAGGGGGACGGGGAGGTCATGGCGGGGGTTATACCGCCCGCTCCGGCAATGCCCAGCCTCGCCGCGCGCATCGCCGGATTTCTGCGGACGCAGATTTCCGCCCAGTCCCTGCGCTGGCGGCTGTGGGCGCCGGTGGCCCTTGGCGGCGGCTGCGCCGTCTATTTTTCGCTGACGTCTGAACCCCCGACCTGGCCGTTGCTGGCGGCGACCGTCTTCACCGGCGCGGTCTGGCTGGCGGCGCGGCGGTGCAGCCTCGGGCGCGGTTGGACCCTGCCCTTGATGTTGCTGGCCTGTTTCACCCTTGGCCTGACCGTCGCCAGGTTCCGCGCCGACGCCGTCGCCGCGCCGATCGCGCCGGCCATGAGCGAGCCGACCGTGGTCGAGGGCTGGGTCATGGATGTCGACAGCCCGGGCGCCGCCGGACCGCGCGTCGTCATCGCCCCGGTGCGGATCCGCGGTCTGGCGCCGGAGGACACACCGGTGCGGCTGCGCGCCACCGTGCGGGGTGTTGCGCCGGAACCGGGCGAGGCGGTGCGCCTGTTCGCCATCCTCAATCCGCCGCCCGCACCGGCCAGTCCCGGCGCCTATGACTTCGGTCGCAATGCCTGGTTTCAGTCGATGGGCGGGGTCGCCTTCGGCCTCGGCGAGGTCCGCCCGGCCTTGCTGCCCGAGCCCCCGTGGCGCGTGCGTGCGGCGATGTGGGTCAATGGCGTCCGCTATGACCTCGCCAAGCGTATCCTGGCGCGGCAGGGCGAGCGCGCCGGCGGCGTCGCCGCCGCCATGACCACGGGGCATGAGGCCTGGCTCGACCCGGCCGATGTCGATGTCATGCGCGACTCCGGACTGGCGCACATCCTGTCGATCTCGGGCCTGCACATGGCCGTGGTCGGCGGCTTCGCCTTCTTCCTCGTGCGGCTGCTGGTCGCCGCCTGGCCGTGGCTGGCGCTGCGTGTGTCCGGCAAGAAGGTGGCGGCCTGGGCCGGTCTGCTGGCGGTCGGGACCTATCTGGTCGTCTCCGGGGCCCCGCCGCCGGCCGAGCGGGCCGCGATCACCGCCTCGATCGCCTTCCTCGCCATCCTGCTGGACCGGCAGGCGATCACCATGCACGCCCTCGCCGTCGCCGCCTTCGTCGTCCTGCTGCTGCAGCCCGAGGCCATCGTCACCCCCGGCTTCCAGATGTCGTTCGCGGCGACGGCGGCGCTGGTGGCCCTGGTCGAGGCCTGGCCGATCCGGCCACGCGAGATATCGGCGCCCCTGCCGATCCTGCTGGTTCAGCGGGCCGGGGCCTGGATCGGCGCGGCCGTGCTCGCCAGCCTTGTGGCCGGGGCGGCGACCGGACCGTTCGCCATGCAGCATTTCAACCGCACCGCCATCTACGGTCTGGCCGCCAATCTGGCGACCGCGCCGGTGTCGGACTTCCTCATCATGCCGGCCCTCGCCCTCGGGGCCTTGCTGGAGCCACTGGGCTTCGGCGCGCCCTTCCTGTGGCTGGCGGCGCGGGGCATCGAGTTGATGCTGGCCATCGGGACATGGACGGCGAGCCTGCCGGGCGCGGTGCGGACTGTGGCCAGCGCGCCCGACTTCGTCCTGCCGATCGCCTTCCTCGGCGTGCTGTTCTGCTGCCTGTGGCGCGGACCGCTGCGCTGGCTGGGTCTCCCGTTCGCGGCGGCGGTGATGCTGTGGCCGCGCGCCCCGACCCCGGACCTGTGGATCGGCGACGGCGGAACCAATGCCGCCTGGGTCGAGGCGGGGGAGGCGGTCGTGGCCCGGCCCGGCGTGCGCCAGTTCGCGGTCGACGTCTGGTCCCGGCGGCGGGGCGTCACCCCGGTCGAGCGGCCGGTCGAAGGCTGGATCTGCACCCGCGCCTCCTGCGCGCCAAGGACGTCCGGGGCCGGCCCGCTGGCCCTGTGGTGGGGTCGGCGCGCGCCCTCGGACGAGCAGATCGACGCCCTGTGCCGGGCGGCGCCGGTCGTCAGCCTGCGCGCGTCGGTTCCGGCCTTGCCGGCGTCATGCGAGGGGCGGCTGGTTCTGGACGGCCTGGACTACGCCCGCGGCGGGGCGGTCGAACTGTGGCGCGACGGTCCGCCGGCGCAGAACCGCTGGCGCGCCGTCTGGTCGGCGCAGGTGCGTGGCGACCGGCCGTGGAGCCG
>CAZGPS010000062.1:0-13761 GCA_964527675.1 uncultured Brevundimonas sp.
CCGGGCCGCGGCGATCTCGTCCTCGAACGGGACGGTGAAGCCCTGACCGAACGCATCAAGCGGACGGGGGCCGGGCGGACCGAAGCCCCACAGGTCGACGAGGGCTCCGAGAGTCGGATCCACCGCGCCATTGGTCTCGTCGGCGATGTCGAGCGCGGCGTTGAGCAGCGCCCAGAACGGCTCGGACACCGCCCAGAATCCTTCCGGAGCGGCGTTCAGCCGCGAGAGCTCCGAGCGGGGGTCCCAATGGCTGAACAGGAGAACGACCTGGGCCAACACCTCTTCGATGGCCGCCTGGATGCGGGCGCGCTCAAGGTCCGGCGGCGGCGTCAGGCGGATCGCCCAGGTCGTGCCCATGGTCTCGCCCGCGAAATCCCAGACGAGGTCGGACGGCGGCCGCGTCGGCTTCTTTCCATGGGTCGGGATGAGCACCCGATTGTCTACGCGCGGGGCCCCGTCGCCGATCCGGATCGGCGGCGCGGCGCGGCTGGACGGGCGGTCGGTCAGGGCAGGACTTCCATGACGCCGTTGTACTGGGCCGAGGCGGCGGGACGCCCGTCGGCGGCCGGAGTGCGCACCGAGGCATTGACCCAGTACATGCCCGGCTCGGGCCAGGTCACGCTGAAGGAGCCGTCCGCGCCGGTGCGAACCGTCATCTCGTCCGGATTGTCACGATAGCGCGTGCCGCCGCGGGCGATGGTGACCTCCAGCCCGGCGGCCGGCTGGCCGTCGCGGACCAATTTGAAGGTGGCGGCTTCGCCGGCGACGAGGTCGTTGGGGTGGGTGACGGGGACAAGCTCGATGCCCTGACCTGTGGGCTGGAGGGCGTCCATCGTCGGTGCGCCAAGGGTGACGAAGGTTTCGACGCGGCTGTCAGAGCGACTGACGGTGACCTCGGTGGCGTCGGCGGGGATGTTCGCGGCCATTGTAGCCTCGGTTCCACGGAAGCGTTTGGTCGCGCCGTCCTGTTTGTAGCTGACGATCACGCCGCCCATGACGTTGGCGACCTTGTAGGTGCCGGGCTGGGTCAGGTGCAGGTCGAAGGTCGAGCGATAGCGCGCCTGCATCATGTTTTCCGGGCGGGCGGTCGATCCATCCGGCGCGATGATCACCAGGCTGTCGAGGTTCATCGCCGCGTGATCGGCGATGAAGACGCCGTTCGACATGCCGGCGTCGAAGCCGACCCAGGCGTCCGTACCGGACAGGACGGTCGAGGTCGGAGCCAGCCAGGCGCGGTGGGCCTGGGCCGACATCGGCAGGGCGAGCGTTGCGAGGGCGGCGAGAATGGCGAGCGGCTTCTTCATGGCGATCTTCCTTTAGCGGGTGACGGTGACGCTGACGGCGCCGAGTTCGGTGGCGCCGGCGGCGCGAGCGGTATTCGGGGCGCCCCAGCGAAACGGGATGCGGACGGCTTCGCGGCCACCCAGTTCGCGGGCCGCCTCGACCACCAGGACGTAGTCGCCGGCCGGCAGGTTCTGCAGGCGGGCGCCGGGAACGTTGACGGCGTGACGGCCCGGGGCCTTGGTGGCGCTGGAAACGCCGTCGGCGGGCAGGGTCAGCGAGCGGCCGCCGCGACGCCACCAGGTTCGCATATCCTTGAGCCAGTCCTTGCCCTCAGCGGTGTTGGAGACCTCGTACCAGACCGCAAGGGTCCGCACGGCGGTGTTGTCCGGCCGCTCGACCCACACCGCGACATAGGGCCGATGGTAGGCGGCGACCGACAGGCGCGGAATCTCGATCGAGACGTTCAGGTCGGCGGCGAGGGCGGGCGCGGCGACGGCGCCGGTCGCGGCGGCGGCGGCTGAAACGGCGAGGGTGAGCTTACGCATGGGTCACTCGTTCGGAGTCAGGGGAAGGCGGCGATCAGTGGATGAACAGCAGGGCGATGACGGCGGGGATCAGCAGTCCCAGCCCCAGCAGGGGCCAGGTCGAGGGGCGTTGGCGCGCGTGCATCAGGGCCAGGGCGAAGCCGGTGACGGCGAACACCACACAGGCGACGGCGAAAACGTCGATGAACCAGTACCAGACCGGACCGGTGTTGCGGCCCTTGTGCAGGTCGTTGAGCCAGGAGACCCAGCCGCGCGTGGTGCGCTCGCGCAGGGCCTCGCCGGTGGCGCGGTCGATAGTCAGCCAGCCGTCACCGCCCGGCTCGGCCAGGGCGATATAGATTTCGTCGGCGGTCGTCTCGGTGGGGCGGCCGGCGATGGCGACCCTGAAGGCGTCCGCGGCCCAGCGGGCGACGGCGTCTGGGACCGGATTCGTGGTCTCTTCGGGGAAGGCGGCCAGCCGTTCGGTCAAGGGCGCGGGCAGGGTCGCAGTCTGCTCGACGGTGACCGGTTCGGCGGGAATCTGGGCGGCGTGGTTGAGGGTGATGCCGGTAACCGCGAACAGCAGAAGGCCGATCAGGCTGAGGGCGGCCGAAATCCAGTGCCACTGGTGCAGCTGCTTGAGCCAGAACGAGCGTCTGGCGTTGAGGGCCTTCGAGGGCCTGGCGGGGGCGGCGGCGTCGGTCACCCGTGGCTTGTGCCGAACTTGCGAACGATTTGCAATAGAGGGCTCTGCGGAGTCAGCGCGACAGCCTGACTCCGAGGCGGAGGGTGCGCGGCGGGCCGAGACCCGCAATGCCATTTCCGGTTTCCGAAACCTCCACCCCGGCGTCGAACAGATTGTCGGCGGCGATCCACACAGTGGTCGAGGGCGTCAGGGCCCAGTCGGCGCGCAGGTCCATGGTGGCGGCGGCCTCGAGCACCCGGCTGTTCAGATCATCGTCGAAGCGGCGGCTTTCCCAGCGCAGGTTGGCGGAGAGGGTCAGACGGTCGACCGGTCGCCAGTCCAGACCAGCCGTGGCGCTCCAGATGGGAGCCTGGGCAGGACGCAGGCCGGTCAGTTGCGGCGCGGCGGCGCCGCCATCGATCCGGGCGTCGGTGGCGGACAGGGCGGCGCGGATAGACAGGGCGTGGGTGAGGCGGAGGCGGCCGTCGAGCTCCAGGCCCGAGGCCTCAATGGTTCCGGCGTTCTGGCGCTGGCGCAGCACGCCGCCGGCAGGGACGAAGCCGGCGCGGGGGAAGGTTCCAGGGCCTTCGCCGAGGGTGACGTTGACGATGGCGTCCTCGACCCGGGTCCAGAAGGCGGTGGCGGTCAGGGAGGCGCGTTCGCCGGTCCAGGCCCAGCCGGTCTCGACGCCGGCCAGCCGCTCGGGCTCCAGCGTGGCGTTGGCCTCGGTCAGGTCGTTGCCGACCCGGAACGGGCGGTGCAATTCGTTCAGGGTGGCGGGACGGAAGCCGCTGTAGGCGGCGAGGCGCACGGCCTGGTCGCCGCCGATCTCGCGCCGGACCGCGAGTCGGGCGCTGATCACCTCGCCGGAGCGGTCGGGATCGGCCTCGTCGAGGGTCGGCAGGCCGGTGGCGAGATCGCGCTCGAGACGGCGGCCCTCGCTATTCGACCACGCATCGTACCGCAGGCCGCCGGCGGCGAGCCACGGTCCGGAGCTCCACGAAGCCTCGCCATAGAGTCCGGCGACCGAATTCTCGCCGCCGGCGACGCGGCTGCGGGTGAAACCATCGCCGAGATTGCGGAAACGTTCGCGGGTCTCGCCCTCGTTGACGCGGGCGTCGGCCCCCAGCTCCCATTCGACGCGGGCGACGCCGCTGACAATGACCCTGCGCAGGGCGGCGTTGAGGCCCCAACCGACGGCCGGCGTCTCGTCCTGCGAAGAGGCGAGGCTGGCCGACGATCGATCGTCGGCGATCGCCACGAAGGTGTTGGACATGTCGCTCTCGCGCCGCCACGCCTGGACCCGCCAGCCGGGGCGGTCGGCGCGTGGGGAAAGGGCGACGGCGGCGGACAGGACGTTCCCGCTGGCGGCGGCGCGGCTGTTCTCGACGCCGGAGCCGCGCCGTTCCTCGAAAGCGGCGCCACGCAGGGAGAGGGCGGCCTCGCCGAGGGGGAGGTCGGCGCGCAGGGCCGCGGCGCGGATCGCGAGGTCCAGCGGCTGGTCGGCCGCGCCGCGGTCGGGGCCACGCACCGGAACATAGCCGTCGCTGGTTTCGTAGAGGCCGGAGGCGACGAAGCGGGCGGGGCCGAAGTCCGTCGTCCCGGAGGCGCCGAGCCGGGCGCCGCCGCGCTCGCCGATGGAGGCGTCCAGCACTGCGCCGGCGCCGCGTTCACGTAGCTGGATGACGCCGGTCAGGGCTCCGGCGCCGTAGGGGCCGGCGCCAGCGCCACGCACGATGTCGAGGCCGGACAGGCTCTCGGTCGGGACCTGGGACCAGATGACCCAGCCGCCGAACGGATCGTTCAGAGGCACGCCGTCGAGGGTGACGAGGGTGCGGCCGGCGCCGGACGGGGCGATGGCGCGCAGGCTGATGCCCTGGGTGGTCGGGTTGGCGGACAGGCTGGAGGTGCGGCGGAACAGGGAGACGGCAGGGACCGAAGCCAGGGCCTCGTCCAGCCTCTGCTGGTCGCGCAGGTCGCGGTCATCGAGGCGGATGACGGAGAAGGCGGCCTCGCCGGCGGCGGGCGGCAGGCGGGCGCCGGTGACGACGACGTCGGGAAGCGGGGGAGGCGGTACCTGCAGCATGAGGCGGTACAATACACGTCGGCGTCGGCGGTTGCGTTGTCAGGCGGCGGCGGACAACCGGTCGCGGGTCATGACCCGACGGATGGCGTCCAGCAGGCGATCGGGCTGGATCGGCTTCTGCGCCACGCCGTCCATGCCGGCGGCGAGATAGTCGACCTCGTCGCGGGGATCGGCGTTGGCGGTGAGCGCCAGAATGGGGATGGCGGCGGCCGGGCCGGTCAGGGCGCGGATAGCGCGGGATGCCGCGATCCCGTCCATGACCGGCATCTTGATGTCCATCAGCACAAGATCGTAGCGGGTCAGCTGAACCTGTTCGACCGCCTCGGCGCCGTTTTCCGCGACATCGCTGGTGCAGCCGAACAGCTCGAGCACCCGCGCGGCGACGAAGCGGTTGGTGGCGTTGTCGTCGACGACGAGCACATGGAGGGTTTCGTGCGGCGTGGGTTCGGCCATCTTCGCGGCCTGCTCGCGCATCTCCGGGCCGGCGCAGTCAAGGCTGAGATCGAGACGGAAGCGGGCGCCGCCCTGTGGCGAGCGCTCGACCGAGAGGCGGCCGTCCATGCGGTCGGTGATCTGGCGACAGATGGCCAGGCCGAGACCGGCGCCGGCGCCCTCGCGCCCGGCGCGGCCGGTGTTGAACGGCTCAAAGATGGCCGCGGCCACCGCGTCCGGCACGCCGGGGCCGCTGTCGTCGACGGTGGCGGCGACGGAGACCTGACCATCGCGTCCGCCGCTGGCGATATGCACCGCCACGCCGCCGGCCAGGGTGAATTTCAGGGCGTTGCCGATCAGATTGTTGAACAGCTGCTTGAGCCGCATCTCGTCGGCGAGGACCCAGTCGTGACCGGCCGTGTCGCAGGTCACGTCGAGGGTCAGGCCCCGCTCCTGGGCGCGCGGGCTCCACAGGGCCCGAAGGTCGGCGGCGAGCGCTTCAAGGTGCACCGGGGCCGTCTCGAAATTCATCAGGCCGGACTCGGCCCGGCTCATGTCCAGCGCGTCCGTGAGCAGACGCAGCAGGCTCTCGCCGGAATCGAGGATGGTCCGGACATAGGGCTTCATGGCGTCCTGGGTCAGCTCGCGCTCCATCAGGGCGGCCACGCCGAGCACGCCATTCAGCGGGGTGCGGATCTCGTGGCTCATGACGGCCAGGAACTCCGACTTGGCGCGGCTGGAGGCGCGGGCCTCGGCCTCGGCGCGGGACAGGTCGCGGGCGAGGGCGCTCATCGCCTCGGCGCGGCGCTGGTGGATGGCGCTGCCGGCCCGCAGCAGGTGCACGCCTGCGCCGACGCCGACGTAGCGGCCGCCGCTGGCGACGATGAAGCCGTTCAGCAAGGCCCCAAGGTTGGAGGCGTCGACCGACTGGAACAGGCTTTCGGCGTCGGCGTCGGCCTCGAGGATGCGCGGGCTGGCGTTCATGAAGGTCGCCGCGGGCCGGCGTGCGTAGAGGGCGCGTCCGAACTCGGCGGCCATCTTGAGGGTGAAGGCGTTGCGCTCGATCAGGCCCACGGGTCGACCCTCATCGTCAACGACGGCGATGACCAGAGTGTCGGGCTCGTCCTGGAACCGGTCGAACACCTCGGCGCCAGGCGTATTCGGCCCGATCGGCGCCGCCGCGCTCGCGAAATCCCCGATCCTTGCCATGCCCGCCCTCTGTGTCGCTGCGGGAGGCGATAGCGGGGGCGGGCTTAACGCCAGCTTTGCCGTTCGTGAATGTTTTGCGAGATTGTCTTGTAGATCAATCCGTAAGCGGAACTAAAGCCGGTCGAGAAGCGAGGCAGCGAAGGTCGACAGGGTGTCGTCCCGGGCGCCCATGACAACGATGCGGTCGCCGGGACTTGCCAGGTCGATGAGGCGGTCGCCACAGGCCTCGCGCGTGGGCAGGGCCTCGGCCTGACGACCGGCGGCGCGGACGCCCGCGGCGATGTCCTCGCTGCCGACGCTGCGGTCGGTAGTGCCGCCGTAGTACACGGGTTCGGGCATCAGCAGGACGTCATCCTTGCGCAGAAGGCCGGCGAAGCCGTCGATGAACTCGTCCTTCATCAGCCGCAGCGGGCCGAAGCCGTGCGGCTGGAACAGGATCAGCAGCCGGCCGTCGAAGGCGTGCAGGGTCTTGAGCGTGGCGGCGATCTTGTCGGGGTTGTGGGCGAAGTCGTCGAGGATGGTCACGCCGTTGGCGGTCCCGACCACCTCCATGCGGCGGCGGATGCCGGAGAAGGTCTCCAGCGCGGCGACGGCCTGATCGAGCGGCACGCCGACGGCGCGGACGGCGCCGAGGGCCGCGAGAGCGTTGGCGACGTTGTGGGCTCCCGGGACTTTGAGGGTGACCGCGTGTTTCGGTCCGCCGGCCTCGGTCAGGGTGAAGCCCATGCCGGTGGGGCGGGGTTGAAGGTCGTGGGCGTTGAGCGTCGCCGCCTCCTCGCCCAGGGCGAAGGTGACGACCCTTTCCGGCGGCAGGGTCTGGGCGAGGGCGGCGGTCTCGGGGTTGTCGAGATTGAGCACGGCGGTGGTCGAGCGGGCGGTGAAACCGCCGAACAGGTCGCGCAACTCCTCCATCGACTTGTGGTCCAGCGAGATGTTGGAGACCACGGCCACGGTCGGATCGTAACGGGCGATGGAACCGTCGGACTCGTCGACCTCGGCGACGAACAGGTCGGCTTCGCCGATCAGGGCGCTGGCGAAGGGGTGGTCGGCGTCGGCGAAATTACGCATCACCGCGCCGTTCATGACGGTCGGCGCGCGCCCGGCCTGATGCAGAATCCAGGCGATCATGCCGGTGATGGTCGACTTGCCGCTGGTCCCGGCGACGCCGATCGAGGTCGGGGCGGCGTTGAATATCTGGCTGAGCAGTTCGGGACGGGTGACGATGCGGGCGCCGGCGCGTTTCGCCGCGCCGATGTCAGGCACGGTGTCCTCAATGGCGCCGGTGGCGACGACGATCTGGTCCGGGCGGGTGACGCCCGAGCCGTCCTGCGGATGCAGGATGACGCCGTGCGCCTCCAGCCAGGCGAATTTCTCCGGCGTGCGGCCCTGGTCGCGGGAGCGGTCGGAGCCCTCGATGCGGCCGCCCCCTGAAGCCTGGAGTTGCGCCTGCACGATCATGGCGAGGGGCAACATGCCCGAGCCGCCGATGCCGCAGAAGAAATAGTCGTCTTGATTCATGGGGGCGAAACCGGGGAATGTCCGGCGGCCTGACTAGCACGGTCGGGCGGGGAGGCCAGCGCCAGATGAAGATCGGCATCGTCAACGCCAGTTCGCGCTTCAGCCGGGAGCGGGCCGACGCCGTCCATGCATGGCTCGCGGCCAATGCGCCCGACGGCTCGATCAAGGCCGTTTTCCACCCGGCCAGCTTCGGCAAGCACGGGCATTTCGGCGGCGACGACGCCAGCCGGGCGGCGGCCTTCATCGAATACGCCAATGATCCGCGACTGGACGCCGTGTGGTTCGCGCGGGGCGGCTATGGCTCGTGCCGGATCGCCGAGGCAGTGCTGCCGCGGCTGACCGACGAGGCGCGCAAGAAGCGGTATCTGGGGTATTCGGACGCCGGGACATTGCTGGCGGGGCTGTACAAGGCGGGCTTTGCGCATGTCGCCCACGGACCAATGGCTTCGGACGCGGTGCGTAGCGACGCCTCGGCGTGGCGGGCGCTGAACTGGCTGAAGCGCGGCGATCCGGCATCGTGGGAGGCGTCGTTGCATGACGACCCGAGGCCCGCCGTCGCCTTCAACCTCAGCATCCTCGACGCCCTGGTGGGAACGGCGCTGGAGCCGGACTTGACGGGCCATGTGCTGATGCTGGAGGACGTGTCGGAGCCCTTGTACCGCATCGACCGGATGATGTTCCACCTGACCGGTCAGCCCTCGATCCGCAAGGTGGCGGGCATTCGGCTGGGGCGGGTGTCGAACATCGTCGAGAACGATCCGGACTTCGGCCTGACCCCCGAAGAGATCGTCCGCTACTGGTGCCAACGCTCCGGCATCCCCTGGCTGGGCGCCGCCGACATCGGTCACGACCGCGAGAACAAGGTGGTGCCGTTCGGGGCTCGGTAGGTCCGCGACAGCGGTGACGCTGGCGTGGGGACGTCCGCCACGCCATGTTCGGGGCGCATGAACCGCCGTAGTGTCCTTTTTCGCGCCGCAGGACTGGCCGCCGTCGTCGGCGGAGCATGGTGGGCGCGCGAGACCCTGTTCTGGCCCGCGCCGGAATTGGCGTTCGCGGAGAGCGGCGCCACGCCGTGGCTGCCCTATGCGCGGCGGGCCAGCGTTCCTACGGTCAGGGTGCGGGTCGACGGACGCGAAATCATCGCCCTGATCGATACCGGTGCGCAGTATTCCGTTATCGATCGCCGGCTGGTCGAGGCGCTGCCTGAGCGGCGGCGCTCCCTCTTCGACATGCCGATGGTCGCCTATGGCGTTGGCGGCGGAACGCAGATGGGGCGGGGCACGACTGTCGATATCGACCTGCCTGGCCTGACCATCAGCAGGCTGAGGGCCGCGATTCTGGACCTTGGGCCATTGGCGTCCGCGGATGGGCTGCAAACACCGCTGATCCTCGGCCGCGATGTTCTGGAGCATATGGTGCTGGCGTTGGATCCGGCCCGGCGGCACGTGCGCCTGATCGCCCGCGAGGCCTTCGTGCGCCCTCCCGATCTGGCGCCGGCGACGGTACAGCGCTCCGGCGGCGGGCTGATCGCCGAGGTCACCGTCGAGGGCGCGGTCGTCAGGGCGGTTGTGGACACCGGCGCCTCGTCGCTTCTGGCGCTGGATGAGACGACGGCCCAGGCCGCCGGCCTGCTGGACGGGCGGCCGCAAGAGGTGGGGACCAGCCTCGTGCTGGGCGGGGCCATGCAGGCTGCGGTCGTCGAAGCGCGCACCGTGACCTTCGCCAACCACCTGTACCGCGGCGTTCAGGTCGGCGTGTTCGACCAGCCGCCTTTGCCGAATTTTCCGGGCGCGCTTGTGGGCATGGAGGCATTCGGCGCGCGCCGGGCCGCCTTCGATCTCGGCGCCGGCACGCTGCACGTGTCGCGGCCGATGGACCTGACAGTGAACTGAGCGTCAGAGCCCGGCGAAGGTGTCGCAGGCTGCCGGATCCCCCGACTGATAACCGCGCCGCAGCCATTCGGCGCGCTGCGCCGAGGAACCGTGTGTGAAGCCCTCCGGCACGACCCGGCCGCCCTGGCGGCGCTGCAGGGTGTCGTCGCCGATGGCCGAGGCGGTGCGCAGGCCCTCTTCGAGGTCACCGGCCTCCAGCGCTACGGCCCCATTCGAAACGGCGGCTGCGTTGGCCGCCCAGACACCGGCGTAACAGTCGGCCTGCAGTTCAAGGGCCACGGAATACCGGTTGGCTTCTGCCTCGCCAGAGGCGCTCTGCTGGGCCTGGCGAACCTGTTGCGAGGCGCCGGTCAGGGTCTGGACGTGGTGGCCGTACTCGTGAGCGATGACGTAGGCGCGGGCGAAATCGGCCGCCGAGGCGCCCAGCTCGCTTTCCATTTGCTGCCAGAAGGACAGATCGAGGTACACGCGCTGGTCGCTGGGGCAGTAGAAGGGGCCCATCGCCGACTGGCCGAAGCCGCAGCCGGTCGAGGTGCCCTGCTCGTAGAGAATGACGGTCGGCGGCTGGTACCCCTCCAGCTTGGTCCGCCAGACATCGTCGACGTTGGAGCCGATGACATCGACAAAGGCGCCGGCCTGGTCCTCCGGGCTGCCCTGAACGCCCTGTTCCGAACTGCCGACCCCGCCCAGCTGGCTGGTGAGCTGCTGGGTGGTCTGGGGATCGATGCCGAAGACGAAATAACCGATGGCGGCCAGGACGAGCGCCCCGATGCCGCCGCCGGCGATGCCGACGCCGCCCATGCCGCGACGGTCCTCGATGTTGCCGCCGCGTCGTCCGCCCTGCCAGCGCATGATCCGTTCCCTCGTCCCTCAGATTACAGCCAAGCAGGAACGCGGCCGTCAGGGAAGGGATGCAGAGGATTACTGCCCGGCCGGACGGTCCAGCCAGGCATCGATCTGGTTGACGCCGGAGGCGGTGGCGCGGTGGCGCGCCGCGGCCTCTTCCCGCAGCGCGCGTTCTTCCTCCGGTGAGCGCAGGATGCGGTAGGACGGCGGCTGGAGCGGTTCCGGTTGGCGGGCGGCCTCGACCTCCAGCCGGTTGAGCCGGGTCTCGAGCCGGAGCTGGCGCGCGAAGGCCTCGCGCTGGTCGGCCCGGGCGCGGAGGCGGTCGATTTCGTAGCGATGCTGCCCGGCCTGGTGGCGATGGGGATCGACGCCCGGCGAGACCCCGGGCGGCGCGGTCTGGGCCTGGGCCGGGGCAACGAAGGCGGCGAAGGCGAGCGACAGGGGCAGCAGCGCATGGGTCATGATTCCAAGATGGTTCCGCGCCGCCCTGTCGGCAAGCGGAGTCGAAACGCTTCGGGCTCCGGCCGCTTCAGACACCTCAGCATCGCTGCAGCGCCCAGACGCGGGTGCGTTTGACGGCGGAGTCCTCGAGCTCGCGGGTGGTCGGCACCTCGTATTCGGCCAGCAGGTCGAGGCCGGATTTGGGGAAGTAGGTCCGCAAGGGGTCGCCGACGAGCACTCTCACGCCGCGATCGGCGGCCGAGGTCAGCCAGGCCAGCACCCGTTCCGCCATGGGCCTTTCGTAGAAGACGTCGCCGGCGCAGATCACCTCGACATCGGGCGGCGGCTGATCGAGCAGGTCGACGTCCGTGAAGTCCAGCCAGGTACGGTTGGCGCCGGCGTTCAGTGACACGGCGGCGGCGCAGAAGGGGTCGATGTCGGCGCACCGGACCGAGGCGGCGCCCGCCTTCATCGCGGCGACGCCGACCAGGCCGGAGCCGGCGGCGAAGTCGAGCACCCGCTTGCCGGCGACCTCGTGGGGGTTGTCGAGCAGCCAGCGGGCGAGACCCTGGCCGCCCGCCCAGGCGAAGGCCCAGAACGGAGGCGGCAAGCCCAGTTCGCCCAGTTCCTCCTCCGTCAGACGCCAGATCGGCGTGACCTCGTCGGCCAGCCACAGGGAAATCTCAGGCGCGTGGGGTACGGGCTGGAGGCGGGTATTGGCGAGGATGAAGGCGGCGGGATCGGCGATACGGGTCATGTCCGGCCTCGCCGCAAGGGTCGGGCGGGGGCGCCGCTACCCGGCCTCGATGAAGGGGCTGGAGAGGAGGTAGCCCGTGGCGAAGGCAATGAAGAGGATCTGAGCCAGCAGCACCAGAAAAAGCCAGTGCTGTCTGACGAATGAGATGAGTCGCAAGCGGGTGCTCCGGTCCGGGCGAGGCAGAACCGCCGGGGGCGGAAAAGGTTCACGGCGGCGCAGTCCAATGCGGACATGTCAGTGAGGCCTGACATAAAGTCAGGTTGACATGACATAATCTCAATGTAAGGTAAGCATGACATCACGTCAGGAGGACCTACCATGTTGAACGTCTGGAAGACCGGAACCGCGGCGCACCGGCGCTATGTGATCCGCACCTTCGCCTTCATGATTCCCTATATGCTGATCTGCATCTCCATGATGGTGACCGATGCTTTTGACGAGGTTATCGGCAAGCCGTCGGGGTGGGTTCTGGCGGCCGCCGTGTCCGCCCCGGTGATCGGCCAGCTGTGGGCCACCCTGAGCCTGATCCGGGAAAGCGACGAATTCGTTCGGGCCGTGACGGCCAAGCAGTTCATCGTTTCGGCCGGCCTGGCCATGGCGCTGGCGACCTTCTGGGGCTTCGCCGAGACCTTCGCCGCCGCACCCCACCTGCCGGGCTGGCTGGTCTACGCGGCTTTCTGGGGTTTCTACGGCTGCGTCAGCCCGTTCATCCGGACGTCGAACTGATGAAGAACCGGCTGAAGCTGCTGCGCGTGGAGCGCGGCTGGACCCAGGAGCAACTGGGCCAGGAACTGGGCGTCTCGCGGCAGGCCGTGAACGCGCTGGAGACCGAGAAGCACGACCCGTCGCTGGACCTCGCCTTCCGTATCGCCGTGCTGTTCGCGCGGCCGGTGGAAGAGGTTTTCGAGAACCCTCACGCCTGACACCCGTCAGGAGAACCTTACAAGGATCAAGACCATGATGTTCATGTCCCGATATGGCGGCGGCCGCACCCTGCGCGCCTTCGCCCTCGCCTCCGCCGTCGCCGTGGCCGCCGGCGGAATGGCCCTGGCCGTCCGGGTCGAGGCGGCTCCGGTCGCTGTCGCCCAGAGCGCCTTCACCTCGGATCGGCTGTCGGTCGAGGTGGTCGGCAGCGGGCCCGATGTGATCCTGATCCCCGGCTTCGCCTCGTCGCGGGAGGTTTGGCGGGCCGAGGCGGAGCGGCTGAAGGCGACGCACCGGGTGCATCTGGTGCAGCTGGCCGGGTTCGCGGGCGAGCCGTGGACGCACGGGGACGGCCCCTTCATCGAGCCGGTGATCGGGGAGCTGGCCCGCTATGTCCGCGAGACCGGACTGGAGAGGCCGGCGGTGATCGGCCATTCGATGGGCGGGCTGACCGGGGTGCTGCTGGCGCAGGGCCACGCCGATCTGGTCGGCAAGGTGATGAGCGTCGACAGCCTGCCGTTCTTCAGCGCCATGTTCGGACCGCAGGTGACGGCGGAGACCGCCCGGCCGTTCGCCGACCAGGCGGCGGCGGGCATCCTCGCCGCCGACGAGGCCGGCTTCGCCAGCCAGCAGGGGCAGACGGCGATCGGCCTGGCGCGGGATCCGGCGACGCGCGAGGCCATGGTTGAATGGTCGATGGCTTCGGACCGGCAGGCGATGGCGAGGGCGATCGGCGAGGTGATGACCACCGACGCCCGGCCGGGGCTGGCGACGATGACCACCCCGGTGTGGGCGGTCTACGCCTCGGACGCCGACGGCGGGGCGCCGGCGGTCATGGCCGACGGAGTGTGGGGCCGGGAGTATGCGGCCCTGCCGGGGGTGAAGCTGGCGCGGGTCGACGGCTCGCGGCATTTCATCATGGCCGACCAGCCCGCGCGGTTCGCCGAACTGGTCGATCAATTCCTCGCCGACTAGACGGTCGGTTCCGGGGCGGGGGCGAGGGCGGGAGTGACGTCTCCCGCCTTCGGCAATTGGCCGCCGAACTCGCCGGCGTAGGCGGTGGCCAGCAGGGAGCGGAACACCGAGGCCGGCACGGCGATCTCATAGCCGCCCTCGACATAGGGGCCGGCCTGGTAGGGGCCGATCAGGAAGGTCAGGCCGGC
>CAZGPS010000063.1:0-13619 GCA_964527675.1 uncultured Brevundimonas sp.
TGGACGCCGCCCACAAACGGGCGCGGCCCATTCTGATGACCACCTTCGCCATGGGTTCGGGGATGGTGCCGATCGCCATCGGCTGGGGGGCCGACGTCGAGTTCCGCTCGCCGATGGCCATCGCCGTGCTGGGCGGACTGATCTCGTCGACCTTCCTGTCGCTGCTCTACATCCCGGCGATCTTCACCATCGTGGACGACATCTCGGGCTGGGTGGCGCGGCGTTTCGGCGGCGGCTTCGCGGCGCGGCGGACCGAGGAGTCCCGCGTCCCGGCGACCCCGGCGACAGAGATCTGACGACGGCCCCGGCATTCGGGCCGGGGCCCGGAGGATTTCGATCTAGAGCCAGCGCGCCCGCTTGAAGCGCACATAGAGGGCGGCGCAGGCGGAGGCGATCACGGCCATCACCAGCGGATAGCCCCAGCGGCTGTCCAGCTCCGGCATGTAGCGGAAATTCATTCCGTAGACGCCGGCGATCGCCGTCGGCACCGCGAGGATGGCGGCCCAGGCGGCGAGCTGGCGGGTGATGGCGCCGGTGCGCTGCTGCTCCAGCAGATTGCTGAACTCGAACACCGAGGTGAGGACCTCGCGCAGGCCGTCGACCATGGTCTGGACGCGCCGCACATGGTCGAGCACGTCGTTGAAATAGGGCCGCGTCTCGGGATCGATCCCCGGCAATTCAAGCCGGGTGAATTTCGCCACCACGTCCGCCGTCGGCGCCAGCACCCGCTGGAAGCGGATCAGCTGGCGGCGGATCTCGAAGATGCGGTTGATCTCGGCGCGGGCGAGGAAGCTGTCGACCGCCCGCTGCTCCATCGCCAGCACCTCGTCCTCGAGCGCCTCGCCGAGCGGCAGGTAGCCGTCGACGACGAAGTCGAGGATGGCGTGCAGGACATAGTCGACGCCATGGCTGAGCAGGGCCGGCGAGGCCTCAAGCTGGGCGCGCAGGGCGGCGTGACCGCGGCCGGAGGTGCGGCGGACGCTGATCAGATGGCTGTGGCCGACGAAGATGGCGGTCTCGCCGTAGCGGATGTCGCCGTCCTGCAGCCAGGCCGTGCGCGCGACGACGAACAGCTGGTCGCCGAAGACGTCGAGCTTGGGCAGTTGCTCGCCCTTGGCGGCGTCCTCGACGGCCAGCGGGTGGAGGTCGTAGGCCTGCTGGAGGGCGTGGAGCTCGTCGAGCGTGGGATCGACCAGGCCGATCCAGACGAATTGGGACTTGTCGTCGGGGCAGTCGATCCGCTCGTCGATCGCGACCGGTCGGACCCGGCGGCCCTGCTGATACAGATAGGCGGCGACGACGCTCATGGACTCCTGCCTACAGGGGATTGCGGCGATGCATAAGCCGGCAAGACAAAGCCGGCCGGGGTTTCCCCCGGCCGGCTGGTTCGACCCGCCTGGCGGCGAGGCGGTCTAGTATTTGACGCGCAGGGTCACGCCGTAGGTGCGCGGCTGGCCCAGGAAGGCGTTGTAGGTCGTCGTGTCGGCGGCCGGGTTGTAATAGGTGCCGTTCGGCTGGAGCGTCGAGAAGGACGAGCCTTGCAGCGGGCCGTTGAAGACGACCTGGTAGTATTCCTCGTCCGTCAGGTTCTGACCCCAGACGTCGAGGGCCCAGCTGTCGTTCTCCGAGCCGATGGTGATGCGGCCGTTCACCAGGGTGAAGGCGTCCTGCATCTTGGCCGGCAGGAGGTCCGAGCCGGTGTTGTACTCGGTCGTGTATTTGGCCGAGAGGTTCAGACCGAAACGCAGGCCCATGCCGATCGAGCGATCGAAGCTCATGGCCGCCGAGGCGGTGTACTCCGGCGCGAAGGACACGGTGTTGCCCGGCAGCAGGCTGAGCGAGGGGAAGCGCGAAGGGACCTGGAGGTCGGCCGCGACGAACTCGCCGTATTTGCTTTCGGTCCAGGTGGCGCCGCCCGAGAAGGACAGGCCGTCGAGCGGGGTGAACCAGAAGAAGTCGAGATCGACGCCCTTGGTCTCCAGCTCGGGAATGGCCTCAACGATGAAGTTGGGGCTGACGAAGGTGTTGAGCTGGAAATTCTCGAAATTCTGCTTGTAGGCGGTGGCGTTCAGCAGCAGCGAGCGGTCGAACAGGGTGCTCTTGAAGCCCAGTTCGTAGCTCTGGACGGTTTCCGAGGCGAAGGAGGTGTCGTCGATCGGAGACGGGTTGCTGCTGCCGGCGACCGTCGGGCCGGAGGAGCGCTCGAGGTTGAAGCCGCCCGCCTTGAAGCCGCGGGCGTAGGAGCCGTAGACCATCAGCGACGGGTTGAAGCGGTACTGGGCGGCGAACTTGCCCGAGACGTCGTCGTCCTCGAACTCCTGGGTGTAGGCCCGGCCGTCGAAGTCCGGGTTGGTCTGGTTGATGCAGAGACCGGCGCCGAGGAAGGGGTTGAGCGGTCCGCCCACGCCCATCAGCGGGTTGGCGCGCGCCGCCGTACAAACAGCGCCGTTGCCGCCGATGTTGTCCTGCGAGGTCATCATCTCCTTGCTTTCCTTCGTGTAACGAAGGCCAAGGGTCAGTTCGAACTGGTCCGTCACCCGCCAGGTGTTGTTGGTGAAGATGGCGAAGGAGTCCGAGTTCTGGGCGTAGCGGTCCTGGTAGCCCGAGCCGGCGGCGATGCTCTGGCCGGCGACGACCGGCGCGATGAAGCCCTGGCCGGCGCACAGGAGGTTGGCCGGAACGAACACGCCCGGCGCAATCTGGATCGGCGTCGAGGGCGCCGTGACGCAGCTGAGGAAGGTTCCGGCCGCGGCCGGAGCGCCGGCGGCGCTGGCGAGCAGGGCCGAGAAATAGGCGTTGGCGCCGGCGCCGAACAGGAAGCTGTCGTTGCGTTTCAGGTCTTCGGTGGCGAACAGGCCGCCGATCAGCCAGTCGAAGCTGTCGGTCGAGCCGGCCAGGCGGATTTCCTGGCTGAGCTGTTCGAGGGCGAAGCTGAAGGCGCCGTCATCGTCACGGTAGAACAGGTCGGCGCCGGAGAAGTCGACGTCCGAACCGTTGATCGATTCCCAGTTCCGCCAGGCGCTGATCGAGGTCAGGGTGGCGTTCCAGGACGGAATGTCGACATTGGCCTCGGCCGACAGGCCCATGTCCTCGATGGACTGTTCGGTGCCGCGGTTGGCGTAGACGTCGCGCGAGAACGGCAGCGGCGTCGAGGCGGCGTAGTTGGGCGAGATCGGGCCGCGAATGCCCGTGCCGCCCGGGGTCAGGGCGTTGATGATGGCGCCGGTCGGGCCGGTGATGACCTGGCTGGCCACGCAGCAATATTCGTCACGCTTGCTGTAGTCGGCGATCAGGCGGATCGAGGCGGCGTCGCTGGGCAGGATCAGCAGCTGGCCGCGGGCGGTCCAGAAGCTCTGGTTCTGGTCGTCGGTTTCGGTGCGGGGGCCGCCGGCCGGGACGGTGACGTTATAGAAGCCATCGCGCTCGCGCTGGCCGATGTAGAGGCGACCGGCGACCTGGTCGGTCAGTCCGCCCGTCACCGACATGGCGGCGCCGAAGGCGCCGTAGTTGCCGGCGGACGCCTCGCCCTCGAAGCCGGGGGTGAAGGAGGGGGCCTCGGAGACGATGTTGATGACGCCGGCCGAGGTGTTCTTGCCGAACAGGGTGCCCTGCGGCCCCTTCAGCACCTCGACGCGCGACAGTTCGCCGAGATCGCCGAAGCCGACGCCGTTGCGCGAGCGATAGACGCCGTCGATGACGACGCCGACCGAGCTCTCGATGCCGGGGTTGTCGGCCACGGTGCCGACGCCGCGGATACGGGCGGTGGTGACGGATTCATTGGTCGTCGAGGTGACGATCAGGCCCGGCGTCAGGATCTGCAGGTCCTTGATGTCGCGCACGCCCGCGCCTTGCAGCGTTTCCTGCGACAGGGTCGTGACCACGATCGGCACGTCCTGGAGGTTCTGCTCGCGCTTCTGGGCGGTGACGATGATGTCATCGACGCTGGTCGCCTGCTGGCCGTCCTGGGCCGAGGCCGCGCCGGCGAAACCGAAGGCGACGGCGCCGACGACGGCGGCCGACGCGGTGGTGCGAAGAAGATTGGTAAGGCGCATGCACGGCTCCCCGACAATGGCCGGGGTCCCGCATGAAACGGTTTGCCGCGGCGTTTCCTGATCCCTTGGCCCGTGCTCTTCTTTCGGAGCGCGGAATTCCAGCCTTTGGGGTAGTCCAAGCCGGACTCCGCCACAAGCATCGGGGGCTGAAGCGGCGCAATTTCCAGCCTCTGGCAAGCCAGACTGTGACGCAAAAGCGACAGAAACCGATGACGCTAGGTCAATATTCGCCTCATCGTCAGCAGTATCAGGCGAGGTCCGGGGCGAAATCGTCCACATTCGGGAGAGTGTTGGTCGGCGACGGCGAGGACATCGTGCGTGCGACGCCACGCCGCGCCGGGGGATAAAATCCCCGGCGGGGGGAGAAATCCGCTTCACCAGCCTCTATCAAGGCCAGCCACGTCACGCCGGACCGACCTGCCCGAGGCCGATAGTTGCTGTTTCTGCTCGCCCTTCTCCCGTTGATCGGGGCCCTCGCCCCCGCCCTGGCCATCCGGCTGGGACGCAACGCCGCCGCCCTCGCGGCCGGGGCGGTGACCCTGGCCGCCCTGCTGGTTCTGGCGACCATGGCGCCGGCGGTGATGGCCGGGGAGACGGTGCGGGCGAGCGTGCCGTGGATTCCGGGACTGGGCCTGAACGCCAGCCTGTTCCTCGATCCGCTGGGGCTGATGTTCGCCGGAATGATCCTGGGCATCGGCCTGCTGGTCATCATCTATGCGCGCTTCTACCTGGCGGCGGCCGATCCGATGGGACGGTTCTTCACCTATCTGCTGCTGTTCCAGGGCGCGATGCTGGGCATCGTCCTGTCGGACAATGTGCTGCTGCTGCTGATCTTCTGGGAGCTGACAAGCCTGTCGTCCTTCCTGCTGATCGGCTTCTGGCGCCATTCGGCCGAGGCGCGGCAGGGGGCGCGGATGGCGCTGTTCGTCACCGGGGGCGGCGGACTGGCCCTGATCGGCGGGCTGCTGATCCTCGGCAATATCGCGGGCTCGTACGATCTGACGGTGATCCTGCAGCAGCGTGAGGCGATCCAGGCCTCCCCGCTCTACCTGCCGGCCCTGCTGCTGATTCTCGGCGGCTGTTTCACCAAGTCGGCGCAGTTCCCGTTCCACTTCTGGCTGCCGCACGCCATGGCCGCCCCGACGCCGGTCAGCGCCTATCTGCACTCGGCCACCATGGTGAAGGCGGGCGTCTTCATGCTGGCGCGGCTGTGGCCGGTGCTGGCGGGGACCGAGGCCTGGTTTCTGATCGTGGCCACCACCGGGCTGGTGACCATGGTGTTCGCCGCCTGGGTGGCCCTGTTCAAGGACGATCTGAAGGGGCTGCTGGCCTATTCGACGATCAGCCATCTGGGCTTCCTGACCATGCTGTTCGGCCTCGGCACGCCGATGGCGGCGCTGGTCGGGGTGTTCCACATCCTCAACCATGCGACCTTCAAGGCGGCGCTGTTCCTGAACGCCGGCATCGTCGACCATGAGGCGGGGACGCGCGACCTGAAGCGCCTCGGCGGCCTGTTCGGCCTGATGCCGATCGCCGGGACGCTGGCGCTGATCGCCGGGCTGTCGATGGCGGGGGTCCCGCCGCTGAATGGATTTATCTCCAAGGAGATGATGCTGGAGGAAGCCGCCCACACGGTCTGGCTGGGCCAGCCGTGGGTGTTCCCGGTGCTGGCGACCCTGGGGGCGACGCTGTCGGTGGCCTATTCGCTGCGCTACATCGTCCACGTCTATTTCGGTCCGCGGCGCGACGACTATCCGAAGACGCCGCACGATCCGGGCGTCGGCCTGTGGGGGCCGCCGGCGGTGCTGACGGCGCTGGTCGTGGCCATCGGCCTGGCCCCGGCCCTGTTCGCCGGGCCGCTGGTGGACCGGGTCGCCGGAGCGGTGACCAACGGCGCGGCGCCGCATGTGCATCTGTCGCTGTGGCACGGGATCACCCCGGCCCTGTTCATGAGCGCGGCCGCCATCGCCATCGGGATCCTGGCCCTGGCGATGCACGGACGGCTGCAGCGGCTGTTCGGGGCCGTGCGGCTGCCGCAGGCCAAGAGCCTGTTCGACGCCGGGGTGGCGGGGGCGGCGACCCTGTCGCGGCGGGGCGTCGACGCCCTGCAGAACGGCTCGCTGCAGCGGGCCATGGCGGCCCTGATCGGCACGGCGACGGTGGTCGGCTTCGCCGGCTTCCTCGGCGCCGGCTACGTCGCCGGCGATCGGCCGGGGGTGCCGGCTTCACCGGCCGCCGTGGTCGCCTGGATCGCGCTGGTGACGGCGACGGCCCTGGTCGTCCTGACCCACCGGGCCCGCTACGTCTCGCTGATCTACATCGGCATCGTCGGCCTGGTCATCTCCCTGGCCTTCGTCCACCTGTCGGCCCCGGACCTGGCGCTGACCCAGATATCGGTCGAGGTGGTGACCATCCTGCTGATGCTGCTGGCGCTGAACCTGTTGCCCAAGACGACCCCGGTCGAGAGCCGGCCGTGGCGGCGGGCCCGCGACGGGGTGCTGGCCTGCGTCGCCGGCCTCGGCGTCGGCGGGGCGGCCTGGGCGGTGATGACCCGGCCGCTGGACAGCATCTCCGGCTATTTCTGGGACAACGCCTATTCCGGCGGCGGCGGCACCAATGTCGTCAACGTCATCCTCGTCGACTTCCGCGGCTTCGACACCTTCGGCGAGATCATCGTGCTGGGCATCGCCGCCCTTGGCATCTTCTCGCTGCTGGAGTCCGTCGGCACCGGGGCCAGCGGCCGGCGCGTGGCGGCGTGGACGCCGGATACGGTGCGCTCGCCCGAACACCACCCGATGATGCTGGTGGTGGCCACCCGCCTGCTGCTGCCGCTGGCCGTGGCGGTGGGGCTGTATATCTTCCTGAGGGGGCACAACCAGCCGGGCGGCGGCTTCATCGCCGGACTGGTGATCGCGATCGCCATACTGATGCAGTACATGGCCTCGGGCCACGGTTTCGCGGACCAGAGGCTGCGCGCGGATCACCACAGCCTGATCGGCGCCGGGGTGCTGATCGCCGCCGCCACGGGGCTGGGATCCCTGCTGTTCGGCGCGCCCTTCCTGACGAGCGCCTTCGATTATTTCACCCTGCCGCTGATCGGCGAGTTCGAACTGGCCACGGCCATGCTGTTCGACATCGGCGTGGCCCTGACGGTGATCGGGGCCGTGATGCTGGCCCTCGCCCAATTGTCCCGGGTGGCGCAGAGCGCCGAGAAACAGCCGCCGACCGAAACCTTCGAGGCGATGGACGTCGACCCGTCGCGCGCCCGCCCCGCCCCCTCGCCGACGGAGGCCGGACAATGACGATGGAGCTGCTGATCGCCTCGGCCATCGCCATCCTGACCGCGGCCGGGGTCTATCTGGCGCTGCGCGGGCGAACCTTCCCGGTGGTGCTGGGGCTGGCCTTCCTGTCCTATGCGATCAACCTGTTCCTGTTCGCCATGGGGCGGCTGGTGATCAACCGGCCGCCGATCTACGACAAGGCGGCCGGGAGCTACACCGACCCCCTGCCCCAGGCCCTGGTGCTGACCGCCATCGTCATCGCCTTCGGCATGACCGCCTTCGTGGTGGTCCTGGCGCTGAGGACCTTCCTCGAGACCGGCTCGGACCAGGTCGATGGCCAGATCGACGGCGCTGACGCGGAGGGCGGATCGTGAACGCCACCATCTCGCTGCTCGTCGCCGCGGCCGTAGTGCTGCCGGCGGTGGTGGGCGCCGCCAGCGTCCTGACCCTGCGTCACCGGCTGCGGGCTTCGCGCCTGGTCTCGCTGGGGGCCTGCCTCGCCCTCGTCGCCATCGCCGTCGCCCTCGTGATCCACGCCTCGGGCGGGACGACGGAAAGCTACGCCCTGGGCAACTGGCGCGCGCCCTTCGGCATCGTGCTGGTGCTGGACCGGCTGTCGGCGATGATGCTGCTGCTGACGGCGGTGCTGGCCACCGCGGTCATGACCTATGCCGTGGCCACGGGCGTGGACCGCAAGGGCTGGCATTTCCACCCCCTGTTCCAGTTCCAGCTGCTGGGGTTGAACGGCGCCTTCCTGACCGGCGACCTGTTCAACCTGTTCGTCTTCTTCGAGGTGCTGCTGATCGCCTCCTATGGCCTGCTTCTGCACGGCCAGGGGGCGCAGCGGCTGAAGGCCGGGGTGCAGTATGTCGTCATCAACCTGGTCGGATCGACGCTGTTTCTGGTCGGCGTCGGCCTGCTGTACGGCGTCACGGGCACGCTCAACATGGCCGATCTGGCGGTTCGCGTGGCCGTCGCCCCGCCCGGCGATCAGGGCCTGATCGCGGCGTCGGCCCTGGTGCTGACGGTGGTGTTCGCTCTCAAGGCGGCCGTCGCCCCGCTGCATTTCTGGCTGCCCGGGGCCTATTCGGCCACCACCGGGGCGGTCGCGGCCCTGTTCGCCATCATGACCAAGGTCGGGGCCTACGCCATCATCCGCACCAGCACCCTGATCTTCGGCGCCGACGCCGGGGCGGCCGCCTTCGTGGTCGGGCCGTGGCTGCTGCCGGCGGCGCTGGCGACCATGGTCATCGGCTTCGTCGGACTGTTCGCAGCACGCGGTCTGCGCGAAATGGCCGCCTGGTCGGTGATCGGATCGATGGGCATGCTGCTGAGCGCGATCTCGGTGTTCCGCGTCGAGGCCATGGGCCCGGCCCTCTACTATGTGCTGCATTCGACCCTCGCCGGGGCGGCCCTGTTCCTGGTCGCCGACCTGATCGCCAAGCGGCGGGGCCAGCACGGCGACTCCCTGACCCTGGCCCCGCGCTTCTGCCAGTCGGGGCCGCTGTCCGGCCTGTTCTTCCTCGCCGCGATCGGCGTCGTCGGCCTGCCGCCTCTGTCCGGCTTCATCGGCAAGCTGCTGATCCTCGACGGGGTGCGCGAGACGCCGGCGGCGATGTGGATCTGGGGGACCATATTGATCACCACCCTGATCGGCGTGCTGGCCTTCGCCCGGGCCGGCAGCCTGCTGTTCTGGAAGAGTTCGGAGATCGAGGGCGAGATCGCCACCCGGGCGCTGCGGGGCCGGGCGACCGGGGTCGCGACCGCGGGCGGCCTGTTGGCGGCGCTGATGCTGCTGACCGTGCTGGCCGGGCCGATCACCGCCTATACCGATGCGGCGGCGGCGCAGCTGTTCCAGCCCCGGGGCTATGTCGACGCCGTCCTGGGCGAGGGCGCGGGAGGCCGCCGATGATCCGCCGTCTTCTGCCCCACCCCGCCCTGAGCGTCCTCGTCGGCGTCGTCTGGATGCTGCTGGTCAACCAGATCACCTTCGGCGCCCTGGTCGTGGCTGTGGTCGTGGCCGTGGTGACGCCGCTGGCGACCAGCCGGTTCTGGCCCGACCGGCCGAAGATCCGCTTCGGTCCCGATCTGCTGGGCTATGTCTGCATCGTCCTGTGGGACATCGTCGTGGCCAATTTCCAGGTCGCCTGGGTGATCCTGACCCGTCGCAACCGCGACATCCGCGCCCACTGGCTGGTGGTGCCGCTGGCGCTGCGGTCGCCCGAGGCCATCACCGTGCTGGCGGGGACCATCAGCCTGACGCCGGGCACGGTGACCAGCGACGTGTCCGCCGACGGCCGCGCCCTGCTGGTGCACGCCCTCGACGTCGCCGATCCGGAGGTCGAGGTGACCCGCATCAAACAGAGGTACGAAGCCCGCCTGCTGAAGGTGTTCCGATGACCGGAGTCCTCCTGCCCCTGGCCCTCGCCTTCGTCCTGGCCTGCGTCAGCGTGGCCATATTGCTGAATCTGTATCGTCTGGTGCGCGGCCCGACCTCGGCGGACCGCATCCTCGCCGTCGACACCCTGACCATCAACGCCATCGCCCTGATCGTGGTGTTCGGCGTGGCCCATGCGACCCAGACCTATTTCGAGGCGGCTCTGCTGCTGGCCATGGTCGCCTTCGTCGGCACGGTCGCCTACTGCAAATTCCTGCTGCGGGGGGACATCGTCGAATGAGCCTCGCCTTCGAAATTCTCGTCGCCTTCCTGCTGGTCATGGGCGGCGCCTTCATCCTGATCGGCTCATGGGGCCTGGCGCGACTGCCGTCCCTGATGACGCGGCTGCACGGGCCGACCAAGGCCACCACCCTGGGCGTCGGCGGCTGCCTGATCGCCTCGATGATCTATTTTCCGGCGGCTGGCGGGGCGTGGTCGGCGCACGAGCTGCTGATCACCATCTTCCTGCTGCTGACCGCGCCGGTCTCGGCCAATATGATCGCCAAGGCGCATCTGCACCGACAGGGGCACGGGATCGATCCGAACCCGGCCGACGACATCGTCACCGGCCTGCCGCGACCGCCCGGCGGCGACGACTGGGCGACCTTCCATGGCGCGGCCGAGGACGACGCCGACGTCGAAGCGGAGGCGCAACAGGTTCCGCCGTCGCGCCGCGCGGACTGAACGGCGCGGGCGCCCATTGCAGCCTTCGGCGGTCGGGGGCATTTGCCCGGCATGCCCGTCTCTCCCGCCTACCGCCCCGAGCCCCGCTTCTTCGATCTGGGGGAGGACTATGGCGACGCCGTGCGGGCGGCCGACTTTCCGCAGACCATCCTGCGTCATCGCAACGACCGGGCCGCGGCGACGGTGGGGCTGGAGACGCTGACGGACGCCGAATGGATCGCCCATTTCGGCCGGTTCGAGCCGCTGCCGGGGCAGCCGGGGCCGACAGCCATGCGCTATCACGGGCATCAGTTCCGCACCTACAATCCGGACATCGGCGACGGCCGGGGGTTTCTGGCGGCGCAGATGCGGGCCGCCGACGGGCGTTTGCTGGACCTCGGCACCAAGGGGTCGGGGCAGACGCCGTGGTCGCGCGGCGGGGACGGGCGGCTGACGCTGAAGGGCGGGCTCCGCGAGGTGCTGGCGGCGGAGATGCTGGAGGCGCTGGGCGTTGCCACCAGCCGCGCCTTCAGCCTGATCGAGACCGGCGAGGCGCTGGAGCGGGGCGACGAACCCTCCCCCACCCGCTCGGCGGTGCTGGCAAGGCTGTCGCACAGCCATGTGCGGTTCGGGACCTTTCAGCGGGCCGCCTATATCGGCCGGCCGGACATGATCGGGGCGCTCGTGGAGCACGCGCGGTCGCTTTACCACCCGGACGTGGCGGCGGGGGACGTGCCCGGCTTCCTGCGCGCGGTGGTCGAGGCCTCGGCGCGGCTGACGGCGCGGTGGATCGCGGCGGGCTTCGTGCACGGGGTGCTGAACACCGACAATCTGAACGTCACCGGCGAGAGCTTCGACTACGGGCCATGGCGGTTCCTGCCGCATTATGAGCCGGGGTTCACGGCGGCCTATTTCGACCAGTTCGGCCTGTACGCCTTCGCGCGGCAGCCGGAGGCGGTGTTCTGGGCCCTGACCCAGCTGGGCGGAGCGCTGAAGACGGTCGCGGAGGCGGAGCCGCTGACCGAGGCGCTGAACGGGTTCGGGCCGGCCTATATCCGCGAGCTGAGGGCGGCGTTCCTGGCGCGGCTGGGGGTGGCCAGTCTCGGCGAGGCGGCGGACCAGAGGCTGCTGGACACCACCCTGGCGCTGTTGCGCGAGGGCGGCGAGGCGCTGCGCTGGGAGCCGCTGTTCTTCGACTGGTTCGGCGGCTTCGCCTCGTCGGCGCGGGCGCTGGGCGGGCCGCGGGGCAGGCTGTACCAGGGCGAGGCCTTCGATGCCTTCCGCTTCGCCCTGTTCGAGCACGAGCCGGACCGGCCGGAGCGGCTGGAGCATGCGATGTTCACGGCGCCCGAGCCCGAGGAGATGCTGATCGACGAGGTCGAGGCGATCTGGGCCGCGATCGAGGCCGGCGACGACTGGGGCCCGTTCCGGGACAAGCTGGCGCGGCTGTCCCGCGCGCGCGAGGCCTGGGGTCTGGCCGGCTGCTGACAGCAGGCTGGCAACAGGGTGGCGCCAGGGTTGAGGGGTCGGCGTCGCCTCGCCCCTGTCCGTGGAAGTCCCGCCCGTGCCGCTCCCGATCCGTCCGCGCCGACCCGCTCTTAAGGCGCCCGAAACGCTTGCCGCATTACAAGGATTTATGAATACGGCCACGCTTTGGCCGTGGGGCTCCCGCAGAAGGCGGTCACGGATGGTTACGGCCTCGCTTCGCGCCCTTGCGGAATGGATCGGTCGATCCGACATCGACACTGTTGCCAATAGAATGAGCGCCTCTCCCCGGGCGTCAGAAAAAATGACTTCCCAGACCCTCTCCCCCGCCCGCTCGCGCCTCAAGGCGAGCTACCGCAATCTGACGCTGTGGACGCTGCAGGGCTGGATCGCGATGTTCTTCGTCGCCGCCGGCTACGCCAAGCTGAGCGAGCCGATGGCCAATCTGATCGAACTGATGAAATGGCCGGCGCTGGTGTCGGAAAACATGGTGCGCGGCCTCGGCCTCGCCGAGATCGTGCTGGCCCTGCTGATCCTGGCGCCTCTGGCGTCGTGGAGGCACGGCCGCCCGCTGCTGGTCACCGCCGCCGCCGGCCTGCTGGCGCTGGAGACGATCATGCTGGCGATCCACGCCCTCGGGCTGGAGAGCGGCCTGGCGCTGACCAATGTCGTGCTGATCGCGATGACGGCGCCGGTGCTGTGGTGCCGGGCGCGGGAAACGCGCTGAGGCAACAGGCAACAGGCAACAGGGTTCGCGGCCGTTGAAACTGGCGCAAGCCGGGTCGCCCCTCCCTACCGGTTGCCTGCTGCCTGTTGCCTGATGCCTCAGCGCAATCCTTCCCTTTACGTGCACGTCAAGATCGGCTTATCTGCCGGCATGGCGACCGCCGACGATCATCGCACCTATTCGATCCGCCAGCTGTGCCGCGAGTTCGGGGCCACGGCGCGGGCGCTGCGTTTCTATGAGGACAAGGGCCTGCTGACACCGGCCCGCAAGGGTCAGACGCGCGTCTATGACGCCCGCGACCGGGCGCGGCTGAAGCTGATCCTGCGGGGGCGCCGCATCGGCTTCTCGCTGCAGGAGATCCAGGAGATGCTGGATCTGTATGACCACGACAATCACAACGCCCACCAGATGGCCGTCGCCCTGCGCCGCCACCGGGCCCAGATCGCCGCGCTGAAGCAGCAGCGCGAAGACCTCGACGCGGCCATCGAGACCGCCGAGGAAGCCTGCGCCGTGATGGAGCGGAAACTGGGCGAGCATCGCCCGGACCTGCTGCCCGGCGCCGAGGAATACGCCACCCTGCTCAAGGCGCGGCTCAACCCGGACCACGGTCATGGGCACGGCGTCCTCCACCAGCCCTTCAAAGCGAGAGCGTAACCCATGGCCTACAAGGCGCCTGTCCGCGACCTGACCTTCGTCCTCAACGAGGTGCTGGAGATCGACCGCTATTCCAACCAGCCCGGCTTCGCCGACGTCTCGTCCGATCTGATCGCCCAGATCCTCGAGGAAGGCGCGAAATTCGCCGAGGAGGTCATCGCCCCGCTGAACCGCGTCGGCGATCAGGAAGGCTGCAAATGGGATAACGGCAAGGTCACCGGCCCGACCGGCTGGAAGGAAGCCTACAAGGCCATGGTCGAGGCCGGCTGGCCCGCCCTGTCGGCCCTGCCCGAGCACGGCGGCCAGGGCATGCCCTCGGT
>CAZGPS010000064.1:0-12934 GCA_964527675.1 uncultured Brevundimonas sp.
CGCCGTCGCCCGCGCCGGCAGTGCCGCCATGATCGCCGCCCGTTCCGCATCGCTGAAACCGCTCCAGCCGGCGATCTCGGGCAGGGTGCGCCAGCAGCCGAGGCACAGGCCCGAGGCGCCGTCGACGATGCAGACCTGCACGCACGGGGTGGCGATCGAGCGGGGCGGCCGGGGGGTTTCGGGGGCGTTAAATGACATGGATGCGAAATATGGTCCGGTATCGGAGTAAAAAGACTTGCGTTCCGGGCGCGTCCCGACTAGGTTGACTGTGACGCGAAACGACTGGACGGGTGAGATTCCCTGCAAGCACGACGTGTCTCTTTTCCTCGCCCAGCGAAAGGAGACATCGAGGATGAACGACGAGAACCGCAAACTCCAGCACACCATGATGTCCTTCGCCCTGTGGGGCGGGATGCTGGTGAACAGCCGGAACGCCAACCGGGGCGGCGACCGCGTGGTCAGCCACCCTTCCAACTTCGTCCCGTTCAAGATCGACCGGGCCGGCCGCTAGGCCGAAGCGCATGACAGAGCCCCGGCCGGCAGGCCGGGGTTTTGCGTTTCCGGCCTCCGCATTTCCCCGGATTTGTGCGGCGGGATCGAATGCGGCACGGTTGGCGCATGACCCTGATCCATACAGAACGTCGCGGCGCCATCGAGATCTGGACCCTCGACCGGGCGGAGCGGCTGAACGCCCTGCCCGACATCGAGGACGGCGAGGCCTTCGCCCGCGCCTGCGCGGCGGTGAACGCCGACCATGACGTGCGCTGCGTGATCATCACCGGTGCGGGCCGGGCCTTCTCGGCCGGCGGCGATCTCAAGGCCATGCGCGACCGGCGCGACCTGTTCGAGGGGTCCGGGGCGGAGATCCGCGACCGCTATCGCCGGGTGGTGCACCGCATCGTGCGCTCGCTGTACGGGCTGGAGGTCCCGCTGATCGCGGCGGTGAACGGGGCCGCCATGGGGCTGGGCTGCGACATCGCCGGCCTGGCCGACATCCGTATCGCCTCCAGCGCCGCGACCTTCGGCGTGCCGTTCCTCAAGCTGGGCATATTGCCGGGCGACGGCGGGGCCTGGTTGCTGCCGAGGAACGTCGGCTACGCCCGGGCCGCGGAGATGCTGTTCACCGGCGATTCCATCGACGCCGCCACGGCCGAGCGCTGGGGGCTGGTCAACCACGTCGTCGCGCATGAGGCGCTGATGAGCGAGGCCCACGCCATGGCCGACCGGGTCGCGGCCCATGCGCCGCAGGCGCTGCGTATGGCCAAGACCCTGCTGCGCCAGGGCCGCGACATGAATTTCGACCAGATGCTGGAGATGACCGCCGCCATGCAGGCGCTGGCGCATCTGACCGAGGACCACGCGGAGGGCGTGGCGGCGGTGCTGGAGAAACGGCCGGCGGACTTCAGGGGGACGTGAGGGCGGGAGGGAGTGGTTAGTGGCTAGTGGTTAGTGACTGGCCAACGCCGCAGCGACCGCACAGTTCGCGCCGCCCTTCCGCGGGCAGTGAAGCTGCAACCACTAACCACTAACCACTAGCTAGCCGCGGACGGAGACTGCATGGCCCGGTCAGCCGGCACGCCGGCGGCGGCGGCGCGCGGTGCGCCGGCGCGCTCGCCCGGTTTCATGAATTTGACCAGCACCCGCTGGCCGATCAGCAGCGGCGCGTCATCGGCCGAGACGACGACCTCGACGACGCGTTCGTCGGTGCGCTGCGACGGATCCTCGGAGGCCAGTTTGCGGGCTCCGAACAGCGGGGCGCGGCGGAGTACGCGGCCGACATACACCTTGGACTGGTCGACCTCGGAGATCAGCTCGACCTCCTGGCCGTCGGTGACGTTGGGGATGTCGGCCTCGACGATCTCGGCACGGACGATGCGCTGGGTATTGGGCTCGAGGTCGAACATATTGGACACGTTCAGGGTCGAGGCGCCGGCGCCGGGGTTGGCGTAGCGGCGCACGATGCGGCCGTCCATCGGCGCGCGGATCACCGTCAGCTCGAGGTTATAGGCGGCCTCGTTGAGGCGGGCGCGGGCGGTCTGGATCGACGCCTGCTGCGACGCCAGCCGGGCCTCGGCGGAGGCGATCTGGTCGCGAGCCTCGTCCATGCGGGCGGCGGCGACGAAATTGGTGTCGACGAGTCGGGCGAGACGGTCGTGCTCGCGCCGGGCGGTGCTGATGTCGACCTGGATCATACGCAGCTGGCTCTCGGCCTGGGCGACTTCGGCCTGGGCGCGGGCGAGGGCGAGGCGCGGCTCGTCGTCTTCCTGGCGGGCGAGGATCTGGCCGGTGGTGACGCGCTCGCCCTCCTGGACATAGACGGCCTTGACCACGCCGCCGCGGCGGGCGGCGACCTGGATGATGCCGCCCTCGACGTCGGCCTTGCCGTTGGCGATGGCCGCATAGGGGCTGTCGATCTTCTCGGCGGCGGCCTTCTCCTGCTCGGCCTTCTTGGCGGCGGCGCCCTGTTGCATGAACAGGAAGCCGACAACGAGCACGACGACCAGCACCAGGCCGATCCAGAGCCACTTGTTCTTGAGGAAGCGGGGCATTTTCGGGAGTCCTTGAGGAACGGGCTAGTGCGAGCCGAGGGTGGCGTTGGGATCGGGCGTGCGGCGCTGGTCGTCGAGAATGCGGCCGTCCTCGATGTGGATGACCCGGTCGGCCCAGGCTTCGAGGCGCGGGTCGTGGGTCACGCAGATGACGGCGGCGCCGTGTTCGGTGGCGGCCCGGCGCAGCAGGCGGATGACCACCTGGCCGTTCTCGCCGTCGAGGGCCGAGGTCGGTTCGTCGGCGAACAGCAGGGCCGGATTCTTGGCGAGGGCGCGGGCGATGGCGATGCGCTGTTTCTCGCCGCCCGACAGGGAGTCGGGCTTCTGGTTCAGACGGGCGCCGAGGCCGACCTCCTCGAGAGCGGCGATGGCGCGGCGACGCGCCTCGTCCTTGGGCACGCCCTGGTATTTGAGCACGGTCATGACCTGCTGGGTCGCGGTCAGGGCCGGGAACAGGTTGAAGCCCTGGAAGATGAAGCCGCAATTATCGAGCCTGAACTTGTCGATCCGGCCTGAGGAGTGATCCCACAGATCGTCGACGTCGAGGGCGTCGACGCGCCCTTCCTCGGGCTTGAGCAGGCCCGACAGGGCGGCGACGAGGGTCGACTTGCCCGAACCGGACGGGCCCATGACCATGGTCATTTCGCCGTGGCGCGCGTCGAAGTCGACCCCCTTGAGCACCTCGATGAAGGAGCGGCCGGTCTTGAAGCGTTTGACCAGGCCCCTGGCCTCGATGGCCGATTCGCCGGCGCGGCCGTGGGTGACGGTGTTCGGGTTCATCGCAGCAGATCCGCCGGCTGGCTCTTTTTCAGGACGCCCAGCGACAGGAAGCCGGAGGCGAGGGCGATGATCAGCAGCATGATGCAGACGCCGGCGACCATCGGGATCGGGAAGGCCATGGTCAGGCCGCCGCTGGTGGCCAGCAGGGACACCGCCCAGGTCAGCAGGCCGGCGGCGAAGATGCCGGCGATGCCGACCCAGAAGCTGAGCTCCATGACGATAGCGCGCAGCGAGCCCATCGACACACCCAGCGCCCGCAGGGAGGCGAACTCCTTGATGTTGGCCATGATAGCCCCGCGCAGGGTCTGCCAGGTGATGGCCACGCCGATCAGGATGCCGAGGAAGAGGGAGAAGCCCAGCATGATGACAATAAAGCTCTCCTTGAACATCGCCGCCTGGTTGGCCTGACCGAGGTCGGCCCGGGTCCAGGCCTTGAACTGGCCGCGCGACTGGGCGTTGAGCTGGGCCACGACCCGTTCTGAATTCGCCCCCGGCCGGATGCCGACCATCAGCGGGCCGACGCGGTCGCCGGTGCTGGCCTCGCCGAGCATGCGCAGGGTGTCGCGCGACATGACCACGCCGGCCTGCATCATGTTGGGATAGCCGCGGGTGACAGCGACGACGCGCACGGTCTTGCCGTTGTAGATGGCCTTGTCGCCCAGCTTGACGCCGAGGCGGCCAAGGGCGGTCTCGTCGATGGCGACGCCGAACGGCTGGCGTAGCGCCTCGACCAATTCGGGAGAATAGTCGGTGGGGACGGTCACGGCGCCGGGAACAGCGTCGATGATCGAGACCTGGACGAACTCGGTCTTGCGCGGCGCGTCGCCCTCGACGACGTTCTGCCAGCGGCCGCCGGAGCCGTCGAGGTCGGCCACGGCGACGATGTCGGGATGGCTCTGCACCACCGGCATGATGCGCCGGGGCACGCCGGACGGCCCGCCGTTGAACAGGCCGGTGGCGCCGGGGGCCATGACCATGATGTCGGCGCTGGCGCGGTCGATCGTCGCGGTAAAGGCCTTGCCGATGCCCATGAACATGCCGACCTGGGCCAGCACGAGCAGGCCCGAGAAGGCGAGCGCCACGATCGCCGCCATATAGCGGCGCCACTCGTAGAGCAGGGTGGAGAGTGCAAGCGACATGAAAGAGATCGGCCCCCGGGGTTCGCCGTTATCTGACGGCGCCTGAGGTCGGGGCCAAGTTAAATCGGGGTAAGGCCGAGTGGACGGGCTTCGCTCATCAGCGCTAGGTATGCGGACAGCGCCCGCTGCAGGCGGGCGCGTCCAGAGAGAAAACACCATGATCCGCCGTTCGCTTCGTTCCGCCGTCTCGGTGACCGCCTCCATCGCCGCCGTGGCCGGCTTTCTGGCCGTAGCGGCCGCCCCCTCCACGGCGCTCGCCGACGAAGGCATGTGGACCTTCGACAATTTCCCGATCCAGACGGTGAACCAGAAATACGGCACGCGGATCGACCAGGCGTGGCTGGACCGGGTGCGCAACGCCTCGGTGCGGATCCAGGGCTGCTCGGCCTCCTTCGTCTCGCCGGAAGGCCTGATTCTGACCAACTGGCACTGCGTCGTCGGCTGCGCCCAGGAGCTGTCGGACGCGCAGAAGGACTATGTGAAGAACGGCTTCACCGCCGCGGCGCGCGAGGAAGAGGTGCGCTGCCCCGGCCAGACGGCCGAGGTGCTGACCGAGATCACCGACGTCACCGACCGGGTGCTGGCCGCCGGCGAGGGCCTTGAGGGCGCCGCGTTCAACGCCGCCCGCCAGGCCGAGGTCGGGCGCATCCAGACCGAGGCCTGCGCCGGCGACGAAAAGTTCAGCTGCCAGGTGATCAGCCTGTATCGGGGCGGGCAGTACAGCCTGCACAAATTCCGCAAATACGATGACGTGCGGCTGGTCTTCGCGCCGGAGAACCAGGCGGCCTTCTTCGGCGGCGACCCCGACAATTTCAACTTCCCGCGCTACGCCCTGGACGCCGGTTTCCTGCGCGCCTACGAGGACGGCCAGCCGGCTGCGACGCCGAGCTTCCTGAAATGGAACCCTGCGGCGCCGGCGGAAGGCGATGTGACCTTCGTGGCCGGCAACCCCGGCTCGACCTCGCGCCTGCTGACCATGAGCCAGCTGGAGCGGCTGCGCGACCAGCAGCTGCCGGTCACCCTGATCCAGACCTCGGAACTGCGCGGCCGACTGCTGGAGTATTCGCTGACCGGGGACGAGGCCAAGCGGCTGTCGTTCGATCCGATCTTCGGCCTCGAGAACAGCTTCAAGGTCTACTATGGTCAGCAGGGCGCCCTGACCGATCCGGCCTTCATGCAGGCCAAGCGGGAAGCCGAACAGGAGTTGCGCGCGCGCGTGGCGGCCGATCCCAACCTGGTGCAACAGATCGGCGATCCGTGGGCCGAGCTGGACGCGGTGCAGGGCGTCGCCCGCGACCTGTATCTGCCGTACCGGCAACTGGAGCAGGCGGCCGGCGGCGGCTCGCAACTCTACGCCATGGCCCGGGCCATCGTGCGCTCAGCCGGCGCTGATGAGGCGCGGCGCACCCGCCTCGCCGGGATGGTGGGCGAGGAGACGCCGATCACCCCGGAAATGGAGGAGCTGCGGCTGCGCTACTGGCTTTCGAAGACCCGGGAATACCTGACCGTCGACCATCCGCAGGTGAAGACGCTGCTGGGCCGTGAGAGCCCCGAAGCTCTCGCCGAACGGGTGATCCGGGGCACACGCATGGCCGACGCGGACTTCCGGCGCCAGGCGGCGGGGATGACCCTGGAACAGATGACGGCGTCCGACCCGCTGTTGGCCTTGGTCGCGGCCAACGATGAGGCGGCGCAGGCGATCGGCGCCCGCTGGGCCGCCGAGGTCAACGCCCCCACGGCCCGCTCGGCCGAGAAGGTCGCCCAGGCCCGGTTCGCGGTCTATGGCACCAACCAGTATCCGGACGCCACCTTCAGCCTGCGCCTTTCGTACGGCGAGGTGCGGGGCTGGACCTATCGCGGCGTGACCGTGCCGCCGTTCACCTATATCGGCGGCCTGTACGACCGGGCCACCGGTTCGGAGCCGTTCAACCTGGCCCAGGCCTTCGCCGACAATGAGTCGCGGGTGAACAAGGCGGTCGTCTACGACTTCGCCTCGACCAACGACATCATCGGCGGCAACTCCGGCTCGCCCGTCATCAACGCCGGGGGCGAGGTGATCGGCGCCGCCTTCGACGGCAACATCCACTCGCTGGGCGGCTCGTTCGGCTATGATGGGGAGCTGAACCGGACGGTGTCGGTCTCGACCGCCGCCATCACCGAGGCCCTGCGCACCGTCTATCCGAACCCGCGCATCCTCGAGGAGCTGGGGGTCCGGTAACGGCCCTTCTCCCCTTGCGGGAGAAGGGGCCGAGCGAAGCGAGGTCGGATGAGGGGTCGCATCGGTCTTGCCGTGCGACCCCTTCTTCATTCATGGTCCGGCGGTCAAATCGGGTCCGCCTGAGAGACCCCTCATCCGTCAGTCCCGGCTCCGCCGGTCCTGCCACCTTCTCCCGCAAGGGAGAAGGAAGGAGTAATTCATGCGCCTTACCCCCGCCCTCGCCGCCGCCCTTCTCACCCTCGCCGCCGGAACCTCGGCCGGCGCCGAAGAGGGCATGTGGACCTTCGACAACTTCCCGATCGCCAGAGCCAACCAGACGCTGGGGACCCATATCGACCAGGCGTGGCTGGACCGGGTGCGGCTGTCGTCGGTCAAGTTCGGCGGCTGCTCGGCGGGCATCGTCTCGGGCGAGGGCCTGGTGATGACCAACAACCACTGCGTCGCCAGCTGCGTGGCCAATCTGTCGACCCAGGCGGTCAACTACGCCGAGACCGGCTTCGCGCCGCGCACCCGTGAAGAGGAGCTGAAATGTCCCGGCGGCTCGGCCGAGATCCTGACCGACATCTCCGATGTGACGACGCGGATGCACGCGGCCGGCGAGGGACTGGACGGCCAGGCCTTCACCCGGGCGCGCGACGCCGAGGCCGGCCGGATCGAACAGGAAGCCTGCGCCGGCGACGCGACCGTGCGCTGTCAGGTCGTCAGCCTGTACCGCGGCGGCCAGTTCAAGCTGTACAAATTCCGCCGCTACACCGATGTGCGTCTGGCCTGGGCGCCCGAGGACCGGGCGGCGACCTTCGGCGGCGATCTGGATAATTTCAGCTTCCCCCGCTTCGCCATCGATGCGGCCTTTATCCGCCTGTACGAGAACGGTCAGCCGGTCGCGACGCCGACCCACTTCAAATGGAACGCCGACAAGCCGGTCGAGGGCACGCCGGTGTTCGTTTCGGGGAGCCCGGGCTCGACCCAGCGGCTGCTGACCCAGGACCAGCTGATGACGGTGCGCGACGTGGTCCTGCCGATGGACCAGTTGATCGCCTCGGAGCTGCGTGGGCGGCTGATCCGCTTCGCGGCGGAGAGCGAGGAGAACGCCTTCATCGCCATGGATCCGATCGTCGGGCTGGAGAACACCTACAAGCGCGGGCGTGGGCGGATGGCGGCGCTGATCGACGTCGACTTCATGCGGGCCAAGGCCGAGCAGGAGGCGGACTTCCGGCGCCGCGCCGAGACGGCTGACGGCGGACCGTGGGCGGCGCTGGCGGCGGTTCAGCCGATCCAGCGCGAATTGTATCCCGCCTACGCCCTGCTGGAAGGCCGGGCCGGCGGCGGCTCGCAGCTGTTCCGCTGGGCCCAGACCCTGGTGCGCGGCGCTCAGGAGCGCGAGAAGCCCTCCGCCGAGCGCCTGCCGGAATTTTCGGACAGCCGCCTGGCCTCGGTGCAGTCCGGCCTGTTCGCGGAGCGGCCGACCTATCCGGCGCTGGAGCAGGTCTATCTGGAATGGTGGCTGTCAAAGACGCGGGAGTGGCTGACGGTCGACGATCCGCGCGTGCGCAACCTGCTGGGCCGCGAGTCGCCCGAGGGTCTGTCGGCGCGGCTGGTCGAGGGGTCGAGCCTGGCCGATCCGGCGGTGCGGCGGGCGCTGTGGGACGGCGGGCTGGCGGCGATCCGGGCTTCGGACGATCCGATGATCCAGTATGTGCTGTCGATCCAGGACGACGCCCGCGCGGTGCGGTCGGACTGGGAAGCCCGGGTCGAGGCGCCGACGGCGCGAGCGTCCGAGCAGCTCGCCGCCCTGCGCTTCCAGACCTATGGCGACGCGGTCTATCCGGATGCGACCGGGACCCTGCGCCTGACCTACGGCAAGATCGAGGGCACGGATGTGCCGGGTCAGCGGTTCGGCGCCTTCACCACCTTCGCCGGCCTGTGGGACCGGGCGACCGGCGCGGCGCCGTTCGATGTGGCGCCGAAGCTGCTGGCCGCGAAGGACCGGATCGACGGCGATACGGTGCTGAACATGGCGGTGTCGTCCGACACCATCGGCGGGTCGTCAGGCTCGCCCGTGGTCAATGAAGCGGGCGAGATTCTCGGCGCGAATTTCGACTCCACCGTGCTGAGCCAGCGCAACGCCTATGGCTATGACGTGCGCGTCAACCGCTCGGTGATCGTCACCACCGGCGCGGTGACGACGGCGCTGCGCGACGTCTACGGGATGGAGCGGCTGGTTGAGGAGCTGGGGGTTCGCTGAGTGGTTAGTGGTTAGTGGTTGGCGGCCGCTGGTGCGAAGGCGCGGCCCGCGCCGCCCTTCCGCCACCAGCGAAACAGCGACCTTTAATCACTAACCCCTCGCCGCGCCGCGCAGCGGCTAGAGCTGGCTCATCTTCTGCTGGGCCTTGGCGAAATACTGCCAGCCGGTCCAGACGGTGACGATGGCGGCGGCCCAGATCAGCACATAGGCGAAGGTCTGGAAGTGCGGCTGCCATTCCAGCGGCAGGCCGAAGCCGTCCCACAGCAGGACCAGCTGCAGCGCCGCGAGGGCCACCATCTGCAGGGTGGTCTTCCACTTGGCCAGCAGGGTGACCGGCAGCTTGACCTTGCCGGCCACGGTCTCGCGCAGGGCCGAGACGGCGAACTCGCGGAACAGGATCAGGCCGCAGGGGATGGCGATCTGCGGCACCGAGCCCCAGGCGAGGACGCCGAGGATGGCCCCGGTCACGAGAATTTTGTCGGCGATCGGATCGAGGATGGCGCCCCAGCGGGTGGTGGCGTGCCAGCGCCGCGCCAGATAGCCGTCGACCCAGTCGGTCGAGGCGGCGACGATGAAGATGACGAAGGCGGTGCGCCCGAAGCGGAACTGGTCGTCCGGGCTCAGATAGTTGGAGAGCATCGGAATGCCCTGCGGCGCCGCGCCGGCCAGGATCAGGAACATCACCACCCCCGCGATCAGGCGCAGGCCGGTGAGAATGTTCGGAATGGGATTGGCGTGGTGGGTGGGGGTCATGGAGGACATCCTGCTTCAACGCCGATGTGCCACGCTTCGATGCGTGAGGCGAGGCTACAGGGCTTTGAACCGTCCCGGTCCGGCGAGGGCGCGCAGAATGCCGTCGGCGATGCCGAAATGCAGGCCCGTGAGCGTCAGGTCACCGGCGGCTTCCCGCTCGGCGATCCAGGGGAAGGTGCGCAGGTTGTCGATCGACAGCCGCACTACCGCCTCCTCGGCCGCCTGCTCGACCTGATCCGGTTCGACCGACTCGGCGACGCGGCGGACCAGCGGAGCCCCCTGCCGGACCCATGGAGCGACGAAGTCCTGGCAGTTGTCGGGCGCGCCGTTGAGCATGGCGTTGACCCCGCCGCAGTGGGCGTGGCCCATCACGACGATGCGCGAGACACGCAGGACCTTGACGCCGAACTCCAGCGCCGCCGAAACACCGTGCAGGTGGCCGTCCGGCTCATAGGGCGGCACCAGATTGGCGACGTTGCGAACCACGAACAGCTGGCCGGGCGCGGTGTCGAAGATCAGGGCCGGGTCGGCGCGGCTGTCGGAGCAGGCGACCACCAGGGTGTGCGGACGTTGGCCGTGGGCGGCCAGGGCTTCATACTCGGCCTTGGCGGCGGGCCAGCGCTCGCTGCGGAAGCGGCGATAGCCCGCGGTCAATTCATCGGAAGACTCGCTCATGTCCGCGCCATGCCCCAATCCCGGGGATCGCGCCAGTCCGATGTCACCTGACCAGCCCGGGATGACGCGCCTCGAACACGACGAAGTCCTCGGCGACGTCGATGTTCCGGCGCCGCGCCCTCTCGAGATCCTCCCGGCCGGCGTCATCGCCCAAGGCCAGGCGGGCGAGGCCGAGGCCGTAGATGGACGCGGCCTGGTCGGGCGCAGCGACCAAGGCCCGCTCGTAGTCGACCCTTGCCTCCTCGAACCGGCCCATCTGCAGCAGGACCATGGCCCGACTGTCGATGAAGGCCGCTTCTTCGGCCGTCAGCGCCGCATCGCAATCGGCCAGCGCCCGATCCAGATCGAACGCCTCCAGCGCCTGGGCCCAACAGACGTTGTTGAGCAGCACCGGGTCGCCCGGATCCACCCCCCGCATGGCGGCGAAGTCGGCGCGCGCGCCCGCGGCATCTCCGGCTGAGGCGCGCAGCCTACCCCGGAGACCGAGGATGTCCGGCGAGTCGGGAACCGCCTCGAGGGCGCGGTCCAGCGCCGGAAGGGCCTGCTCCGGCTGGTCGGCCCGCCTGTGCAGACGCACCAGCGCGTCCAGGCCGAGGTTGTCGGCCGGGTCGGCGGCCAGACGGGTGGTGACAAGGGCGCGCGCCTCTTCGACCCGCTCCAGGCGGATCAACGCCCGCAATTCGCCGAAGGGGCCCGTGGGGCTGGTCGGCGCGGCGGTCCTCAACGCGCGATAGTCCGCGAGAGACCGTTCCCAGCGACCGAGCTGGTAGTAGGCGGCGCCGCGTGCTGACAGGGCCGTTATGTCAGACGGGTCAAGCCGGAGGGCCACCGTCAGGCCGACGATCGCCTCGTCGTACTTGCCCTGGCCGTAGGCCGCCAGGCCCTGCCCGAGGGCCGCGGCCTGGTCGGCCGGATCGAGATCAACGGCGTGATCGTAGTCGGCGCGGGCGCCATTGAAATCACGGGCCGCAGCCCGGGCCCGGCCACGCGCCCGCACCGCCTCTGCGTTGTCGGGGTCGCGTTCGATGGCCGCGTCGAGCAGCGCCAGGGCGCCGTCATCGTCACCGGCGGCGCTGAGGCGGCCGGCGCGGGCGACGAGGTCAGCCGTATCGCTGGAGCCCGGCTGCTGGCGCGCCGCGTCAGCGCTGGTCGCCACATAGTCGGCCGGCGCGCGAAGGCGCAGCGGCAGGGCCGAGGCCGCCTCGGCGCGGGTCCGCGTCGCAGCCATCTCTTCGGCGCTGATTTCGGAGGCGAGGCTGGTCATGGTCACGGCCACCTCGGCGACCCCGTTGGCCAGCGTGCCGCGGCGCTCCATTCGATAGCCCCCGCCTTCCAGCACCTGGTCGCCGCCTTCCAGCTGAAAGCCCCGCCCGCCGTAGGGGAGCGCCACGCGGACAACCGAGCGCGTCATGGTGGGGTGGCTGATCGCATAGGGGGCGTCGCTGAAGCGGGCCAGGACGCCCTTGCGTTCCGTGCTGACCGGCAGGCTCAGCGCGGTGTCCGCCAGCGCCATGACACGCCCGCCCGACCCGTTGATCCAGCTCATCCGCGTCGAGCCCCGCATGATGAGGTGGAGCGCATTGTTCGGCTCGTCATAGCGGGTTTCGACGCCTTCGATGGTCATCCCGTCGTCGTCGCTGTCCCATTGCGACTTGAGCATGGTCTCCAGCTGGTCGGGCGGGATGGACCCGAGCTGTCGGCGCAGCGCCGTGGCGTAGTCGCCACGGTAGGCGATATCGAGCGTCATCCCGGCACTGGCGTCGAGGCCGGCGCTGGCATCCAGATCCACGACGACTTCCATGGTCGGAACGGTCAGCGGTTGCTGAATGATCGGCTCCAACCCTGCGCCGGCCGAGCGAACGGGCAGTCCCCAGCCATAGGGCGGCGGCACAAGACCGTCGAGGTTGCGGTCTCCGATCCGGGTGCCGTCCATCCAGTAGGGAACTCCATCAACGGTGGCGCGAACGATGACATGGTCGAACCAGGCGAGAAGCGGCATCTGGGCGTCGAGGCCGTCGCCCCAGGTGGTGCTGACCAGAACCGCCTCGGCCTCGATACCCAGCCCCTTGAGCAGGGCCAGCAGCAGCACCGTCTTGCCCTTGCAGTCGCCGTAGCGGCTGCGCCAGACCTCGTCGGCGGAGGCCGGCGTATAGTTGCCTTCGCCCATCGACAGGGCGAGATAGCGAACCTGGTCCTCGACCAGCCGCAAGGCGGCCATGGCGCGGGCCGCATCAGTTTCGTGTTCCGCCCGGATGCGCTCGATCTCGGCCAGCAGGGGCGACCCGGTCTCGAGCGTGGCGCCCTGCTCATAGAGCGGGGCCATCAGCCTGGAGGTGTCGGCCCAGTCGGCGAAGTCGGTGAACTGAACCGTGCGGGAGACGGTGAAGCGCGCCGGAATGTCGTCGGGTACGCGCTCCGGCCTCAGGTTGCGGGCGTCGATCTCATAGACCCAACCCGATCCGACCCGGCGGGGACGGATATCCGCCCAGGGCGCCGAGGCCATGACACGGATCGGGTGCTAGTCCGACCAGCTCGCGCGCAGGTGATAGTGATCCATCAACTGGCCGGAATTGGC
>CAZGPS010000065.1:0-12800 GCA_964527675.1 uncultured Brevundimonas sp.
GACCTTGTAGGTCTTGACGTTCTTCGCGCCGGCCGGGGCCTTGTGGACCTTGCCGGAGGTGGGCTTCGAGCCCTTGGGGAGAGTGAGCTGGACCATCTCTAGTAAACCCGCGCCTTCGGCTCGATGTAGTCGATGTCCTTCGACATGGTGTAGTTGTGCACCGGCCGGTAGTCGATCTTGACCGCCTCGCCGGGGACCTTCCAGGCGAGGGTGTGTTTCATCCACTCGACGTCGTTGCGGTCCGGATAGTCCTCGCGGGCGTGGGCGCCGCGGCTCTCGGTGCGGTTCAGGGCGCCCTCGATGGTGACCAGGGCCTGATCGATCAGATTGTCGTATTCGAGGGTCTCGACCAGATCGGTGTTCCAGATCAGGCCGCGATCGGTGGTGCGGATGTCGGCGCCGGCGGCGTGGATGGCGCGCAGCTTGGCCACCCCCTCCTCCAGCGTCTTGCCGGTGCGGAAGACGGCGGCGTCGGACTGCATGGCGCGCTGCATGTCCAGACGCAGGTGCGACGTCGGGGTCGAGCCGGAGGCGTTGCGGAAACGGTCCAGGCGCGCGATGTGCTGGTCGGTCTGGGCCTTGGAGGCCGAGGGCACGGCCGAGTTCTTGTCCACGACCTCGCCGCAGCGCAGGCCGACGGCGCGGCCGAACACCACCAGGTCGGTCAGGGAGTTGGAGCCCAGGCGGTTGGCGCCGTGCACCGAGACGCAGGCCGCCTCGCCCACAGCCATCAGACCGGGCACCACGCTGTCGGGATTGCCGTCGCGCAGCGTCAGGACTTCGCCGTGATAGTTCGTGGGGATGCCGCCCATATTGTAGTGGACGGTCGGCAGGACCGGGATCGGCGCCTTGGTCACGTCCACGCCGGCGAAGATCTTGGCGCTTTCGGAAATGCCCGGCAGGCGCTGGTGCAGGATCTTGGGATCCAGGTGGTCCAGGTGCAGGAAGATGTGGTCCTTGTTCGGGCCCACGCCGCGACCTTCACGGATTTCGATGGTCATGGAGCGGCTGACCATGTCGCGCGGCGCCAGGTCCTTCACGGTCGGCGCATAGCGCTCCATGAAGCGCTCGCCCTCGGAATTGGTCAGGTATCCGCCCTCGCCGCGCGCGCCCTCGGTGATCAGGCAGCCGGCGCCGTAGATGCCGGTCGGGTGGAACTGGACGAACTCCATGTCCTGCAGCGGCAGGCCGGCGCGCAGCACCATGGCGTTGCCGTCGCCGGTGCAGGTGTGGGCGCTGGTTGCCGAGAAGTAGGCGCGGCCGTATCCGCCGGTCGCCAGAACCACCATCTTGGCGCGGAACTGGTGAAGCTGGCCGTTGTCGAGCTGAAGCGCGGTCACCCCGGTGCAGGCGCCGTCCTGCATGATCAGGTCCAGCGCGAAATATTCGACGAAGAACTTCACTTCCCGACGCACCGACTGGCCGTACAGGGTGTGCAGGATGGCGTGGCCGGTGCGGTCGGCGGCGGCGCAGGTGCGCTGCACCGGGCCTTCGCCGAAGTTGCGCGTCATGCCGCCGAAGGCGCGCTGGTAGATCTTGCCCTCGTCGGTGCGGCTGAAGGGCACGCCCCAGTGCTCGAGCTCATAGACGGCCTTGGGCGCGTTGCGGACCAGGTATTCGATGGCGTCCTGATCGCCCAGCCAGTCCGACCCCTTGACGGTGTCGTACATGTGCCACTGCCAGGAATCCTCGCCCATGTTGCCGAGCGAGGCGGAGATGCCGCCCTGGGCCGCGACGGTGTGCGAGCGGGTCGGGAAGACCTTGGTGACGCAGGCGACCTTCAGACCCTGCTGGGCCGCGCCGAGCGCGGCGCGCAGGCCGGAGCCGCCGGCCCCGACGACGACGACGTCATAGGCATGGTCGACGAATTCATAAGCAGCCACGCGATCAGGCTCCGAAACCGGCCGGCAGCGGGGCGGAGCCCAGCGCCAGTCGTACGATGAAGAAGACGCCGGCGGCGGCGAGAACGAGGCACAGCAGGCCGATCAGGCCGACCAGGGTGTTCCGCGAGGCGGGGCGGTGGATGTAGTCGTCGATGATGACCTTGGCGCCCATGTTCATGTGCCACAGGCTGATCAGCAGGGTCAGGGCCAGCAGGACGGCGTTGACCGGCGAGCGGAACCAGTCGAGCGCCCCGTCATAGCCGGCGCCGGACAGCATCCAGCCGCTCCACAGACCCCAGAAGGTCAGCGGAATGAGGATCAGGGACGAGATCCGCTCCTGCAGCCATTCGCCGGCGCCGTGGCGCTCGGAGACCTTGACCCCGTTGCGGTAGCTCTTGGTCCGGAGGCTCAAAGGACAACCCTCCCGGTCAGGAACAGCACGCCCCAGAAGACGGCGACGATGACGATGGCGGCGACCATGCTGACGGCGGTCAGGGCGGTCGCGGTCTTCGGCGTCAGGCCCTCGCCGGCGTCCCAGGTCAGGTGCCGGATGCCGGCGGTGAGGTGGTAGGCCCCGGCGAGGCTGAGGCCGAACCAGACCAGCAGGCCGACCGGCGAGCCCATGATCGAGGCGAAGCGGGCGTAGGCGTCGGGACCGAAGGCCGCCGCCGCCAGCCAGCCGACCACGAACAGGGCGCCGAACGACAGGGCGCCGGCGGCGACCCGGTTCAGGATCGAACCCAGCATGGTCAGGTGGAAGCGCCAGACCTGAAGATGCGGCGACAGGGGGCGGACGCGGCCGTTGGGCTGGGGCACGAAACGGCCGGACTGATCGTCGGTCGGATCGTTCGAAGCATCGCCCGGCAAGGGGGAAGTCGACATATGCGAATGGTTCTCAGAAACCTGAGCGAAATCAGCCGCTCGAAATCGGTGATCAGGCTTTAGTCCAGTGGCGCGCCGGGGGTCAACGAAGCGTGATCCCTCTGCGGCGTTCCGATCACGAATTCGCCGGTCAGGGGCCCCGACTTTGCCAGACCGGGCCGAACGCGGCACAGTGAATCCATGTCGGGGATTCTGATCGCCGCGCTGGCCGGGCTGTTGACGCCGCAGGCCGCGCCCCATCCGTCGACGCTGACGCCCTATACGGCGCCGGTGGTCCGGCCGTTCGAACCGGGCTCTGACTTCGGGCGCGAGGTCGCGCAAGGCGACGGAGCGACCCCCCCGCATCGCCGGCCGCTGACCGCGCCGGTCACGGTCGACGCCTATGACGGGTCCTATGAGGTGACGCCGACGGACATCGAGACGGCCTATGAGCAGGGCGTGGCCTCGGCCGAGATCCGCGCCGACCAGATGGCCGGGCCGCTGGACGGGGCCTGGCGCATCCGCGATGCGGCGGGACGGGCCCTGTATGACCTGGTCTTGATGGATCCCGGTTTCGGACCGGTCGAAGGCGGCTGGCGTGGCTCGGCCCGGCCGGGATCGGGGGGCGCCGTGTCCGATGGACGCACCCTGACGCTGGAAGGCGGCGGCGTGATCACCCTGGAGTCCGCCGGCTCCGGCTGGACCGGTCAACTCGCCGAGGGCGGCCAGACCCGGCCGGTGACCCTCAGCCGCCCGGACTGAGCCGGATGCGCGACGCCGCCGCCTGCAGGGCCCCGGCGCCATAGGGCGTGGCGGGGCCGCGGCCCCACACCGGATCGGGCCACAGGCCGTCGTCGTGACGACGCCCCACCACATGCACGTGCAGTTGCGCCGTCACGTTGCCGAGGGCGGCGACATTGAGCTTCTGCACCGGCCGAAGGGCCGCCTCGCCCAGCCGCCGCACCGTTTCGCCGGCGCGGACGATCTCTTCCATCAGCGCGGCCTGTTCCGACGGCGTCAGATCCTCCAGCTCGTACAGCCCCGCGCGGCGCGGGATCAGGATCAGCCACGGGAAGCGGGCGTCGTCCTGAAGCCGCACCTGGCACAGCGGCCAGTCGCCGACGACGATGGAGCCGGGGTCGAAGGCGGGATCGGCTTTGAACGGGGTCGTCATGCCCTTCGGTCGCGCGCCGGCGCCTCCCCGTCAAGCGGCGCCGCCCTGCCGCGAGCCTATGGCAACTATAAGAATAATCTATCGATCTATTATGCCTCCACTCATTGACATTGTGCAACGCAAACGCCAATTCGCAGCTGCGGCGCCGCTCCCCCGGCGCTCCAGAGCTTCCCTATTTCAGAACCATCAGGAGAACAGCGCATGCTGGGCGTCGGTCAGAAACTGCCGGACTTCAAGATCACGGGCGTCAAGCCGGGCTTCAACAGCCATGAAGAGAACGGCGTCTCGGCGTTCGAGGCGCTCACCCAGGACAGCTTCGAGGGCAAGTGGAAGGTCATCTTCTTCTATCCGAAGGATTTCACCTTCGTCTGCCCGACCGAAATCGCCGAGTTCGCCTCGCTGGCGCGTGACTTCAACGACCGCGACACCGTGGTGCTGGGCGGCTCGACCGACAATGAGTTCGTCAAACTGGCCTGGCGCCGCGACCACGCCGACCTGAGCAAGCTGCCGATCTGGCAGTTCGCCGACAACGGCGGCAAGCTGGCCCGCGCCCTCGGCGTTCTGGACGAGGAAGAGGGCGTCGCCCTGCGCGCCACCTTCGTGGTCGACCCGCACAACATCGTGCAGCACGTCTATGTCACCAATCTGAACGTGGGCCGCGCCCCGGCCGACACCCTGCGTGTCGTCGACGCCCTGCAGACCGACGAGCTGTGCGCCTGCAACCGCCCGGTGGGCGGCGAGACGCTCGCTGCTTAAAGGCGGCTGACCGAGTGGTGGAAGGCGGCGGTGTTCGCGTCGCCGCCTTCTCGCTGCTCGCTTGTTTTTTTGGGCGCTATGCTCGGCTCGCCCCCCGGTCCGATCTCCGGTCGGCCGGTGGACAGGCTCCGCCTCGCGGCTTGAGCGCGATCTCGCCTGACACCCCGTGACCCCATGCGGCTCAAGCAGCGAGCGACCGCGTCGCGAGCGGTAGCCGCTTCCCGAAGGGAACCTGACAAATGTCGATCGACACCCTGCGCGACCTCATTCCCGGCTACGCCAAGGACATCTCCCTGAACCTCGGTTCGCTGGCCTCGGAGACGGTGCTCAACGACCAGCAGAAGTGGGGCTGTTTCCTCGCCTCGGCGCACGCCATCGGCGTCGCGCCGGTCGTTCGCGCGATCGAGGCCCAGGCCGCGACCGTGCTGACGCCAGAGGCGCTGGACGCCGCCAAATCCGCGGCCGCCATCATGGGCATGAACAACATCTACTACCGCTCGCTGCACCTGATGAAGAACAGCGAATACACCACCCTGCCGGCGCGGCTGCGGATGAACGTCCTGGCCAACCCCGGCGTCGACAAGATGGATTTCGAGCTGTGGTCGACGGCCGTCTCGGCCATCAACGGCTGCGGCGCCTGCCTCGACGCCCACGAGAGCGAGCTGCGCAAGCACGGCGTGCCGGCGACCCAGGTCCAGGCCGCGCTGCGCATCGGCGCGGTGGTCCACGCCGCCAGCCGGATCATCGCCTCGGAGGCGGCGCTGGCGGGCTAGACCTCGCCGTATTCGATGAAGCGCACCATGCGGTGGAACTGGTCGACCATGACCGCGTCGACGCTGTCGGCCAGGGCGCCGACGCCCTCGCCGCGAACGACGTAGGACATGATCAGCTCGGAGCCGCGATTGGCGCCGGTCCAGCCGATGCTCCAGTCGGCCACGGTGGTCCGGCCCTTCAGCGGCCCGAGGGGCGCCTCGAGCAGGAGGCCCGTTTCCGGATCGTATTCAGAAACCCAGCCATGCTCGAACGTCGCATCGTTCGGCAGGGCCTCGCAGAAGCAGGTTCCGGGATCGAGCGCGAGGCTCAGGTTACGGGCGTCGCCGCTGTACGTGTGGGCCGGGTTCCACCATTCGCCGATGTGCTCCAGCGCGTCGATGAAGTCCGCGGAACTGGCCTCGAGCGCGACGTCGTAGCGCAGGACGAAATGGTCGGCGCTGCGCTCCACCACCTCGGCCGGGGCGGGCGAGGCGGCGAGGGCCAACGCCGCCGCGATGATCAGGGGCTTGAACATGTGAAGGCCTCCGGCCGCCATGGAGCGACGACGAACCGCGTTCGTCAAGCCGGATCGAAGGTCAGGGGCGCGCCCCAGAATTGGGCCACCAGTTCCGACTGCGCTCCCGGCAGGCCGGAGGTCAGGAAGTCGCGCCGGCCGGAGCCGCCCAGGGCATATTCGGGATGGCGCGCGAAATAGCGGTCGAGGGCGTCGGCCACGGCGGTCGGCTGGTGGATCACCGGCGTGCCCGCGGGCAGGGCGGCGGCGAACAGGTCGGCGACGATCTCATAATGGGTGCAGCCGAGGATGGCCTTGTCCGGATGGCGGCCGATGCGGCGGCGCAGGGCGTCGACGTGGTCGTTGACGACCACCTTCAGCTCCTCGGCCGGGGCGCCCAGCTCGATCAGGCCGGCGAGGCCGGGGCAGGGCTCGGAGAAGACGGCGAGATCCTCGCGCCGCTTGTCGATCTCGATCTCATAGACCCGGCTCATGGCGGTGGCGGCGGTGCAGAAGACCCCGGTGATCTCCAGCGCCTCGATTTTGTCGCCGCGCCGCTCGGCCTCATAGGTCCAGGGCAGGCCGGTGGCCGCCTCGATGGTCGGGACGATGATGCCCAGCACATTGACCGGGCGGCCATGACGGGCGCGGGCCTCGGGCACCCAGGTCTGCTGCAGCCGGCGCAGGGCGATGGCGCTGGCGGTGTTGCAGGCGAGGACGATGACATTGGCCCCGGCCTCGAACAGCCGTTCGCAGCCGGCCCGGGTCAGGTCGACGATCTCCTCGCCGGCGCGGCCGCCATAGGGGGCGTTGGCCTGGTCGGCGAGATAGATGAAGTCCCGGTCGGGGAACCGCCGCGTCAGTTCGCGGTGGACCGTCAGACCGCCCACGCCGGAGTCGAATACGCCTATCGCCATGGGGGCCTGTTAGCGGTGCGGCCCATTGTCGTCCACGCCGAAGATTACGCGCCGTTCATGTGACAGTCAGCGCCGACCGGGCCTAGGTAGACCTCTGATGACCAGACACGACGGAGGCCTGTACATGCATCGACGCCAACTTCTCATCGCCGGGGGCAGCCTGTTCGCCCTGTCGGCCTGCGCCTCGAACGGCATGGAGACCGGCGGCGGGGCCTCGGCCTCCGGCCTGGCGGAAGACGCGCGCATCGCCCGGGCCGTGCTGCCGGCGCAGACGCCGCGCGCGGCCCTGCTGCAGCCGTGGACCGGCCCGTACGAAGGCGTGCCGCCGTGGGACAAGGTCTCCGCCGCCGGCCTGCGCGAGGCGATCCTGGAGGGCATCGAACTGCGGCGAGCCGAAATCGAGGCCATCGCGAACAATCCGGAGCCGCCGACCTTCGCCAACACCCAGGTGGCGCTGCAGATGGCCGGCGAGCCGCTGGATCGCGCCCGGGCCCTGTTCGGGGTGATGACGCAGAACATCGGCTCGGACGACTACCAGGCCGTCGACACCGAGGTGTCGCCCCTGCTGTCGGCCGCCGGCGACGAGATCACCTTCAACGAGAAACTGTTCGCCCGCATCCGGGCCGTGGCCGACGGAGCCGCGGCGGCCGGGCTGAGCGCCGAGCAAACCCGCCTGGCCGAGCGCAGTCGCGACGCCTATGTGCGCAGCGGCGCGGCGCTGGATGCGACGAAGAAGGCCGAGCTGGGCCGGATCAACACCGCCCTGTCCAATGCCTTCACCCGCTTCAGCCAGAAGGTCGTCGCCGACGAGAACACCTTCATCCACATTCCGGGCGAGGCGGGCGTGGCCGGCCTGCCGCCCTCGAACAAGGCGGCGGCGGCCGCCGCGGCGCGCAACCGCGACCTGGCCGGCTTCGCCGTGGTCAACACCCGCTCCAGCGTCGATCCCTTCCTGTCGTTCGCCGACGACCGGGCCCTGCGCGAGCAGGTGTGGCGGAAGTTCGTCAACCGCGGCGACAACGGCGATGCCAACGACACCAACGCCACCATCGCCGAGATCGTGAAGCTGCGGGCCGAGCGCGCGCGTCTGCTGGGCTTCGCCAATCACGCCGAATGGCGGATGCAGGACACGATGGCGAAGACGCCGGCCGCCGCCATGGACCTGATGAACCGGGTCTGGGCCCCGGCCAAGGCGCGGGTGGCCGAGGAGGTCGCCGACATGCGGGCGATCGCCGGTCACGACATCGAGCCGTGGGACTATCTGTATTTCGCCGAGAAGGTGCGGAAGCAGAAATACGATCTCGATCAGAACGAGCTGAAGCCGTATTTCGAACTGAACAACGTCAAGCGCGGCGCCTTCCATATGGCCGAGCGACTGTATGGTTACGCCTTCACGCCGCTGCCGAAGGGGGCGGTTCCGGTCTTCCATCCGGACGTCGAGGTGTTCGAGGTCACCAACAAGGCCGACGGCAGCCATGTCGGCCTGTTCTACTCCGACGACTTCGCCCGCTCGGGCAAGCGGTCGGGGGCGTGGATGACCACCTACCGGTCCTGGTCGACCTATGACGGCGTCAAGAATGTGCTGGCGTCGAACAACAACAACTTCATCAAGGCCGAGGGCGGCGAACCGATCCTGATCTCGCTGGACGACGCCACCACCCTGTTCCACGAGTTCGGCCACGCCCTGCACTATCTGTCGTACCGGATCACCTATCCGGCGCTGGGCAACACGCCGCGGGACTATGTCGAATATCCGTCGCAGGTGCATGAGCACTGGGTGTTGAGCCGGCCGATCCTCGACGGCTTCATGAAGCATGTGGAGACCGGCCAGCCGATGCCGCAGGCGCTGGTCGACAAGGTCGAGGCCGCCGCCACCTTCAACCAGGGCTATGAGACGGTCAGCTATCTGTCCTCGGCCCTGGTCGACATGGACCTGCACACCCGGGCGACGCCGCCGACCGACATCGACGCCTTCGAGCGCGAGAGCCTGGAGCGCTACGGCATGCCGAAGGAGATCGTGATGCGGCACCGCCTGCCGCAGTTCAATCACCTGTTCACCTCGGACGCCTATTCGGCCGGTTATTACAGCTATCTGTGGTCCGAGGTCATGGACGCCGACACCTGGGCCTATTTCGAGGAGTCGGGCGACGTCTTCAATCCGGACATCGCCGCGCGCTACAAGGCCATCATCCTGGCCGAGGGCAACACCACCGACCGCGCCGAGGCCTATCGCCGCTTCCGCGGCCGCGATCCGGACGTGACGGCGCTGCTGAAGGTGCGGGGTTTCCCGGTGTCTTAACGGCCCTACCGCCCTTCGGGCTGCTTGAGGGCGCCGCGCGAAGCGTGAGTGTGAGATGAGAAAGGCCGGCGGAGGGTTCCGCCGGCCTTTTTCCGTCCTAGCCGCTGTTGCGCAGGCCGGCGGCGACGCCGTTGAGGCTGAGCAATATGCCCTCGCGGACGCGGGGGTCGTCGTCGCCGGCGCGGCGGCGGCGGATCAGCTCGATCTGCACATGGTTGAGCGGCTCGACATAGGGCATGCGCAAGCGGATCAGCCGGTCCAGCTCGGGCTGGCCGGCCAGCAGGGCGGTCTGGTCGGTGATGGCCAGCACCGCCGCATGGGTGCGATCCCATTCGGCCCGGATGGCGGCGAAGATCCGCTCGGCCAGCGCCCGGTCCGGCACGAGGGCGGCGTAGCGGCGGGCGATGGTCATGTCGGCCTTGGCCATGACCATCTCCATGTTCTGGATCAGGGTGCGGAAGAAGGGCCAGTCGCGGGCCATGGTCCGCAGCTCGTCCATGTCGGCTCCCGCCACCGCCGAACCGAAGCCGAACCAGCCGGGCAGCATGACGCGCGACTGGCTCCAGCTGAACACCCAGGGGATGGCGCGCAGGTCCTCGATGGCGGTCGAGGCGGTGCGCGAGGCCGGGCGCGAGCCGATCTTCAGGTCGGCGATCTCGGCGATCGGGGTGGCGGCGCGGAAATAGTCGACGAAGCCGTCGGTCTCATAGACCAGGGCCCGGTAGGCGGCCATTGAGGCCCGCGACAGGCCGGCGACGGTCGGACCGTGGCGGGCGGTGAAGGTCTCGTCGACCGGCGGCTTGAGCGAGGCCAGCAGCACGCCGCAGGTCAGGGCGTCGAGGTTGCGGCGGGCGACGTCGGGCTCGCCGTATTTGTTGGCGATGACCTCGCCCTGTTCGGTCACGCGGATGCGGCCGGCGACCGTCCCCTGGGGCTGGGCCGCCACGGCGGCGAAGCTGGAGCCGCCGCCGCGCCCGACCGCCCCGCCCCGGCCGTGGAACAGCTGAAGCCGCAGGCCGGCGGCGTCGGTGACTTCCAGCAGGGCCCGCGAGGCCTCGTGCAGCTCCCAGGTCGAGGTCAGGTAGGAGCCGTCCTTGTTGGAGTCGGAATAGCCGATCATCACCTCCTGCACCCCGCGGGCGCGGGCCACGGCGAGGGCGGAGGGCTCGCGCAGCAGCCGCTCCAGCGTCGGGCGCGAGGCGCGCAGGTCGTCGATGGTCTCGAACAGCGGGGCGGCCTGGATCGGGCAGGCGGCGGGGTCTTCCGGGCGGTAGAGGCCGACCTCGCGCAGCAGCAGGTAGACTTCCAGCAGGTCGGAGGCGGCGTCGGTCTTGGAGACGACATGGGTGCGGATCGCCTGCGGCCCGAACAGGCGCAGGGCCTCGGCCGCCGCCTCGAGGATGCGGCGCTCCTTCAGCGTCTCGTCCTCATAGGTCGCATAGGGGCTGAAGAGCGGCCGGCCAGAGGCGAGCTCGGCCGCCAGCAGCGTCAGCCGCGCCTCCTCGTCCAGCGCCAGATAGTCGGGACAGACCCCGGCGACCCGGAGCAGGTCGGCGACGACCCGCTCGTGGACATCGGCGTTCTGGCGCAGGTCGAGGGTGGCCATGTGGAAGCCGAAGACATCGACGGCGTCGACCAGCCGGGCCAGCCGGTCGTCGGCGAACACCGCCCCGTGGTTGGCGATCAGGCTGTCGCGCAGCACCGCCAGATCGGCGCGGAAGGCGTCGGGCCCGGCGTAGGGTTCGGCAGCGAAGGCGGCCGCCCGCGGCGCCGGCTGGCCGGTCAGCAACGGGTGGGTCGCGGCCAGGCGGGCGTAGATCTCGCTGAGGGCGCGGCGGTAGGGCTCGTCGGCCCGGTGCGGCGAGCGGTCGCCCGAGGCGCCGGCGAGGGCGGCCAGGGCGGGCGAGACGTGGCTCATCGATCCCGACAGGCTGAGCTCGGCCCCGAGCGTGTTGACCTCGTCGAGATAGTGGCGGAGCGCGGCGCGCGCCTGGGTGCGGAAGGCGGCCGAGAGGACAGCGCCGTCGACATTGGGATTGCCGTCGCGATCGCCGCCGACCCAGGTGCCGATGCGGATGAAGGGCTCCAGATCGGGCGCGTCCAGCCGCCTGCGCCAGTCGGCCAGCTGGGCCGGGGCGACGCGCAGGAAGACCCGTTCGAGGAAGGAGACGACGGTGTCGATTTCGTCCTGCACCACCAGCCCGGCCTGACGCACCAGCCGGGTGGTCCACAGGATGATGGTCTGCCGCCGCAGGCCGGTCATCAGCACCTCGGGCGAACAGGCGAGATCGTTCTGGTCGCAGGCGTCCAGCAGATCGGAGACGGCGGCGATGCGGTCGATGACGCTCTTGCGCCGGACTTCCGACGGGTGGGCGGTCAGCACCGGCGAGATCAGGGCCCCGGCCAACAGGTCGCGCGCCGCCGCGTCGGAGACGCCCGCCTCGGACAGCCGTTGCAGGGCGCCCTCGGGGGTGTCGGCGCGGGCCCCGGCGGCGGTCTGCTCACGCGCGCGGCGCTTGCCGGCCCGGTCCTCGGCGACATTGGCCAACAGGGAGAAGACGGCGAAACCGTGGGCGAGGCCGACGGCGTCGTCCAGCGACAGCTCGCCCAGCAGCTTCTCCAGCCGGGCGGCGTCGGCGGGGCCCGCGTCGCGGTGCCAGGCCACCGAGGCCTGACGCACGGCCTCGATCCGGTCGTAGAGGTCCTGTCCGCCCTCGTCGCGGATGACCTCGCCGAGCAGCCCGCCCAGCAGGCGCACTTCATCTCGCAGTCGGTCGTCGGCGGCCTGGATCATGTCGGTTCCCGGGGAGAGCGGTGGGAGAACCATGCCCGCGTCGCACCCGCTTGGCGAGCTTGGCGGGGTTCGTCGGGGAGCAAATCCGGTTTCAGCGGGTTGGGTCCTGTGAAAGGAGATTTGTCATGGAAGCATTCCCTTGGGGCATCGTCATCATCGGCGGCCCCCTCCTGCTCGGCCTCGCCCTGGTCTGGGCCATGATGCGCAGCCGCAAGGCTTCCGACCAGGCGGATCCGGACACGCCCTCGGACGATCCGTCGAAGGGCATGTAGGGCGTCCGCCGTCCCTCCCCGGCGTCCGCCTTGTCTTGGCCCTGCTTTTCCGCCATAAGCCGCCGCTTCCGACGCAAGTGAACCTCGCGTCTCCACCTGCACGACACCCGATCCGTCGGGACGAGGCAGGCGAGAACCCCCCGCCGACGTGATCGTCGCCGGGGGCTGTTGTCGTATGGAGCCGTTTCACCCGTCGCAACGAGGTTGTGAATGTTCGAGGCTCTGAACGAGCGGCTGACAGGCGTCTTCGACCGGATCACCGGGCGCGGCGCCCTGTCCGAGAAGGACGTCTCCGAGGCGATGCGCGAAGTGCGCGTGGCCCTGCTGGAGGCCGACGTCGCCCTGCCCGTCGTCAAGGACTTCATCGCCTTCGCCACCGAACGCGCCACCGGCGAGGACGTCATCCGTTCGGTCAAGCCGGCCGATCAGGTGGTCAAGATCGTCTATGACGGTCTGGTCGAGATGCTGGGCGGCGAGGAGCCGACCCCGATCAATCTGAACGCCACGCCGCCCGCCGTCATCCTGATGGCCGGCCTGCAGGGCTCGGGCAAGACCACGACCTCGGCCAAGCTGGCGC
>CAZGPS010000066.1:0-12719 GCA_964527675.1 uncultured Brevundimonas sp.
GAGGAGGGCCGAGCCGCCGCCGGGCTCGCTGTCGCAATCCAGGTCGCCGCCCATCAGTTCCGGCAGCTGGCGTGAGATGGCCAGACCCAGACCCGAGCCGCCGAACTTCCGGGTGATCGCCCCGTCGGCCTGTTCGAAGCGGCTGAACAGACGCTCGCGGGTCTGGCAGTCGAAGCCGATGCCGGTGTCCTCGACCGAGAAGCGCAGGGTCGGCGCGCCGGCGCGGTCCGGACCCAGGGCGACGGTCAGGCTGACAAAGCCCTCGCTGGTGAATTTGACGGCGTTGGAGACGAGATTGGTCAGGATCTGCTTCAGCCGGACCACGTCCCCGGCGATCCAGCCATCGGCTTCGTCAACGATCTCGACAAAGAACTGCAGGCCCTTTTCCCGCGCCGACGCTTCGTAAAGCTGGGCCGCTTCGCGGACCGCGCGGCCCAGGTCGAAGGCCTCTTCGGACAGTTCCAGACGCCCCGATTCGACCCGGGCCAGATCGAGGATATCGCTGAGCAGCACCTGCAGCGTGCGACCCGACGACTGGATCAGCTCCAGCATCTCGGTCTGCTCTTTGGACAGGTCGGTATTGGCCAGCGCCTGGGCCACGCCGATGACGCCGTTCAGCGGCGTGCGGATTTCGTGGCTCATATTGGCCAGAAACTGGCTCTTGGCCGCATTGGCGGCCTGGGCCGCGTCGCGCGCCTCGGCCAGCGCCCTGGCGTCATTCTTGAGGTCGGTGATGTCGGTGCAGACGGTGACAATGCCGCCGGCCGCCGTCCGCCGATCCGCCACCCGCAACCAACGGTCGCCGGAGATCCGCTGTTCCATGGTCGCCGACAGAGCCCGGCGAGCCTCCATACGCTCGGCGATCCAGGTCTCCTCGCGGCCGCGCGCTTCGGCGTAGAGACCTTCATTCAGCCCGATCTGGATGATCTCGCGGAATGTCATCCCGGCCTGGAGATTGGACGACAGCTCCGGATTCACCTCGTCATAGCGGTTGTTCCACAACACCAGCCGGTCCTCGGCGTCGAAGAAGGCGAGGCCGTCGGGCATGGCGTCGATGGCTTCGCGGATCTGGTTCAGGGCGCCGTTGCGAGAGAAATAGCCGATCCAGGCGACGATGCCCGCCGCGGCCACGATGCTCATGACCAGGCCGGTCAGCACCGCCATCATGGTCGAGGCGGAGAGGCTCGGACCGAGGCCGTCGATAGCCGCCATGGTTGCGGGGGCGGGCGTGACGGATACGGCGCTCATGGCCGTGAAATGGAGGACGATGATCGACAACGAACCCGACAGGCTGGTCGCCACGAAGTGCAGCGGGCCCTTGCCGTAAACGAAGGCGCCGGTCAGCAGCGCCATGGCCAGGCCTGCCGCAACCGCCGCGGCGGCGAGCCCTGGATCCCAGCTGATGACCTGACCGGGCGCTTCAAGCGCCGCGACGCCGACGAAATGCATGGCGGCGACGCCGGACAGACCGACCATGCCGCCCAGCCCGCGATAGAGGCGGCTGCGGTTGGTCATCACGATCAGGGAGCCAAGGGCGACGCCGCCGACGCCAAGCACCAGAGACGCCAGGGTCAATGACAGGCCGTAGCGGACCTCGCCGCCGGCGTCATAGCCCTGCATGGCCACGAAATGGGTCGCGAAAGCCGCCACTCCGCCGACAACGGCGCCCAGAAGGGCGACCTCCCGCCGACGGGCGCCGCCCAGCCCACGGGCCTCGACCAGCAGGCGGAACGCCGTCGCGAGGCCGAATACGCACAGGACGGCGGCCGCCAGCGTCCAGCGCCAGTCGTGCTCCATCGTCAGGCAATATACGATGCGGTCCACGGTCCCCCCTCTTGGCCGAACAGTATCCGGCAAAGGGGTGAAGAAACCGTGGCGTGTGGCGGCGTCCCTGTGGTTGAAACCGGTCTACGACCGGGTCCACGCCCGTGAATCAGGCTCTTGAGTCGGGCTCCGCCCGGTCGACCTTCAGGGCGACGGCATCGACGTGGATCTCGAACGCCTGTCCCAGCACCGAGGTGGGATTGACCTGGGTGTCGTTGCGCCGGACTTCGAAATGCAGGTGCGGGCCGGTGGAACGTCCGGTCGAACCGACCAGACCGATTCGCTCGCCTTCGCCGAGGCGATCGCCGCGGGCCACATCAATGCGGCTGAGGTGGGCGTAGAGGGTGCTCATGCCGTTCGGATGGCGCACCTCGATGTAGCGGCCATAGCCGCCACGATCATAACCCGTGAGTACGACCTCGCCTTCGCTGGCGACGAAGACGCTGGTGCCGTGCGGCGCGGCTATATCGACGCCCTTGTGGTGGCGCGCCGCCGCTTCACCGGCGAGGCGTCGAAGGCCGTAGGCCGAGTTGACGGCGTAGCCTTTCAGCGGGGCCGTGAAAGCGATCAGCCGGGTGATCGGACCCGCAGGGCGGGCGACGGCGGTGAGCGGGGGCGCTTCCGGAACCGGCAGGGCAATTTCGATGGTGTCTCGCGCCGGCTCGGAGCCGGGGGCGAAAGCCATGGCGAGCACGGCGACCGAGGCCAGGACCGCGGCCTGGCCAGAGTGAAACAGGAACGACCGGGCGGTCGGCAACAGGCGTCGCATGGCGGCGTCGGCTCCGTCTTTTCGGCTCAACTGAGCTGTGAAGGCGCCGACGGTCCACGAAGTCGCGGCGCTCTCGGTCGGCGACCGGGAGGACGGCCTGTCTAGGGGGCGGCCGGGGCGACTTTGGGGCGAAAAGGTTCCGCCAGGGTGACAGGAGGTCGCAGCGGAGCCGTATTATGTCGAACGAAATCAATAGAATCGTTGAAACAGAAAAGGCACGCCGTCCGAAGGCGGCGCGCCCTTTGTTCCGGGAGCGGGGTTCCTATTGCAGGGGCAGGCGGAAGGTGACGGCTCCCATATGGCTGTCAGCGGCGTCGCCGAATCGCCCACGGTAGCCGATCGACAGCGTGCCAGGCCCGACGGCGGCCTCGAGCCCTGCGGAGGCGATCAGGGAGCCGCCGAAGGGGTCGTCGATGTCGCGCTCCAGGACCTGGGCAGGGTTTCCGGCGATGCCGACCCGGACGGCGTCGCTGCTGTCGCCGAAGCTGTCGCGATAGCCGCCTTCGATCCAGAAGTTCAGCGTCTCGCCGCCGCCCTCGGCGCGCAGCGAGATCTCGCCGCTCGCCGACTGCAGGGTCCGGTCCCCGTACTCGTACTGGGCCCCGACGCCCTGTTCGGCGTAGCCGTTCACATCGGTGGAAACGAAGGTCACCGCCGCGCGGGGCGACAGGGCTATGCCCCCCATGTCGAACCATGTCCCGGCCTGAAGGCGGGCGCCGAGGCTGCCACCGTCCGTCTTGCCGGTATGGACGATCGGTGCGAGGGCCGTGATTCGGGTGATCTCGTCATACTGGTCGATCGAACCGCCGACCGTGGCGTTGACGAACATGTCGCCCGAACGCCAGCCGGCGTAGACGTCAAAGGCATAGGTCTCGACATCGAAGGCCATCGGCCCGGCCTCGACCTCGGCGGTGCGGAAGGTCCCCGCGAGGCCGAAACGCATGCTGTCCGACATGACATGGTCCAGGCCGACCCGGCCGCCCCAGCCCTTGGCCTCGGCGGCGGCCACCACGCCGCGGGCGTCGGTCTCGACGCTGTCATACAGGGCGCTGAAGGTCATGCGGGTGCCGGCTTCCCAGGCCGCGCGGCCTGACAGGCCCTCGCTGGCCATATCCAGCAGGTCCTCTCGCTGGCGGAATCCGGTCTCGGCCTGCACCGTCGACTGGGCTCCGAGGTCGCCGTAGTAGAGGTAGTCATTGGCGAGCTGCGCGATCAGCCGATGCCCGGCGGCGGTGGGATGCACGCCGTCCCAGTACAGGTAGCCGTCCGGATTGCCGCAAACCGCCAGGGTCGTCTCGTTGAAGCAGGAATCGGTTGCATTGGTCAGGCCGAAGCTTCCCGGGCTGCCGGCGAGGGTCGCGCCGATCTTGTACAGGTCCATCAGGATGATGTTGGTGTTCGGCCGGTCCGCGGCCGTCGACAACAGGTTGTTCAACAGGGCGCCGTTGAAGGTCGTGCCGGCGTAGCCGGCGAGCGGCGCGGCGGCGGCGAACGGCCCCTGGTTGAACTGCGGCGTGATGGCGAGGTTGGGCAGATTGCCCACCAGAATGGTCCCGGCGCCCGCGGCGGCGATGCTGTCGACGATGAGGTCGATCTCGGCCGCCGCCCCTGTCGCCACCGGTCCGATGAAGCCGACCGGATTTGCCGACACCGAAGCGGGTCCCACGGCCTGGAAGATGTTGTTGGCCCCGCCCAGCACGCTGACCAGATCATTGGCGCCAAACGTGCCGCCCGCGCCTGTATAGGCCGCCAGTTGTGTGCGCATGCCCGGAACGGTCGGCGGAACGGCGAACGGGTTGAAGATCGAGAAATCGGTCCGGGCGCCGCCATAGGCGTAGTTGATGCTGCCGGTGACCGGGGCGCCCGTTGCGGACCGTCCCGCATTGAAGCCCAGCAGTTCGGTGAACACCGGCCCGTTCGAGAAACGGCCCTGGTAGTAGGGCGGCGAGGTCGGCGTGGCGCCGCCGGTGGCGGCGTACAGATTGCCGTTGTCGCTCAGGCTGTCGCCGAAGACGACCAGGCGGGTGTAGGTCTGGGCGCTGGCGGCGGACGCGAAGGCGCCGGCGGCGGCGACGGCCAGCGCGGCGCAGGCTGCATTGCGCAGGAAACGAGACATCGGTGATCCTCCCTCGGTCGTCATGATGCGACCGTTAGGTGACACTCTGCGCCCGTTTCAGAAGGGCGCAAGATGCCGCTGGGGAAGCTTTCAGTGCAGCATCCGGAAGCGCAGCGTTCCGGCCACACTTCGCAAGGCTGACAGGGACGACGGATCGTAATCGCGATCGACGTCGGTGATGACATAGCCGGTGCGCTCGTCGGTCTTCAGATGTTGACCCAGGATATTCAGTCCGGCGCTCGCCAGAGCCCGGTTCAGCTCGGCCAGAACACCCGGCTGATTGCGGTGAATATGCAGGATGCGGTGCGCGCCCGACACCTCGGCCAGCTGCACATTGGGCAGGTTGACGCAGAAGGTGGTGTCGCCGCGGTTCAGATAGCCCAGCAACCGTTCGGCGGCGAATTCGGCGATGGCTTCCTGGGCCTCTTCTGTCGAGCCGCCGATGTGCGGCGTCAGGATGACATTGGGCAGACCGCGCAGGGGGCTGTCGAACGGGTCGGCGTTGGTCGCCGGCTCGTCCGGGAAGACGTCAAGCGCCGCGCCGCCGATCCGGCCCGCGCCCAGCGCCTGGGCGAGGGCGCCGATGTCGACCACATGGCCGCGCGACAGGTTCAGCAGCAGGGCCCCGGCCTTCATCCGCGACAGTTCAGCGGCGCCGATCAGGGCGGTGTTGTCCTTGCGGCCGTCGACATGCAGGCTGACCACGTCGCTCTCGGCCAGCAGGGCGTCCAGCGACGACATGCGGCGGGCGTTGCCCAGCGCCAGCCGCTCGGTCAGATCGTGGAAGACGACCCGCATGCCGAGGCCCTCGGCCAGCACCGACAGCTGCGAGCCGATGGCCCCGTAGCCGACGATGCCCAGGGTCTTGCCGCGCAGTTCGCGCGAGCCGGTGGCCGACTTGTTCCATTCGCCGCGGTGCATGGCGGCGGACTTGTCGGTCACGTCGCGCATCAGGGCGATCATGACGCCGACCGCCAGCTCGACGACCGAGCGGGTGTTGGAATAGGGGGCGTTGAACACCGCCACGCCGTGTTCGGCGGCGGCGTCGAGGTCGATCTGGTTGGTGCCGATGCAGAAGGCGGCGACCGCCATCAGCCTGTCGGCGGCGTCGAGGACGCGGGCGCTGACCTGGGTCTTGGAGCGGACGCCGAGCACGTGCACGCCCTTGATGCGCTCGATCAGGGCGTCCTCGCCCAAGGCGCCCTTGACCGTCTCGACCTGGTAGCCGGCGTCCTGCAGCCGTTCGACGGCGGCGGGGTGGACGTTCTCCAGCAGCAGCATGCGCATGCGGCTGCGCGGATAGGACCAGCGGCCGGTCAGACCCTCGAGGTGCAGCAGTTCATCCAGCGACCGAACCTCGGCGTCGGCGGCGGCGACCACCGGGTCGCGGCGCACGATCTCGGTGAAGGCATGGAAGCGGTCGGCGGCGCCGGCCAGCTTGACCTCGGCGTCGGTCCAGCCGTCTCCGACCATGACCACGGGACGGGGCAGGTTCAGCGCCGCGATGGCCTCGGCCTTGCCGCCGGCGCGGGACAGGGGGTTGGTCTCGTCGACGCCGGTGACGCGGCCTTCGGCGTCATAGAGCAGGTCGTTGCACAGCACCCGGTCGGGGGCGACGCCCAGCCGTTCCGCCACGGGGGCGATGATCTCGCGGAAGCCGCCCGAGACGATGACGACGCGGCCGGGCTTGTCGCGGAAGAAGGCGAGGTTCTTGCGCACCGAGGGCGTGCCCTCGTCGAGGATGCGGGCGGCGAGGGCGGCGATGTGGTCGCGGGTCAGGGGCAGCAGGGCGAGGCGGCGGTTCAGGGCCTCGCCGAAACCGATCTCGCCGGCCATGGCCTGGTCGGTCAGCCGCCCGATCTCGGCCCGCACCGACGCCGCCTCGGGCGAGCCGGCCAGGGCGATGTCGGCCAGGACCTCGAGGGTCTCGACCCGGACGAGGGTGGAATCAAAGTCGAAAACGAAGGTCGCGTCAGCCATGCCTGACCTTGGCTCACCTTCGCAGTTGCAGCAACGGAGCGGGGCGGCAGGTTGGAAAAAAACAGTCCGAAGAGTCCGGAGAGTCCGTTTCGCCCCGACGAGGAACGCCGGCCGCCCGCGAGGGCGACCGGCGTTCAGACTATCAGGCCGCTACGTCAGAATCGGACGCAGGGGTCAGAAGCGGCCGAGGCTGCGAATCTTGCTGTCGGGCCGGCGGGCGTCGAGGGCGGCCGCGCCGACCGCCGCGGCGATGGTGACAAGCGCCAGCAGGGCGCCGCCCTCCTTCGCATGGTCGCGGGCGTAGTCGCCGGCTTCGTGGGCGTAGTGGCGGGCCTTCTTGCCGTGCTTCTTCAACGCCCGGCGCGAGGACCGGCGGGTGTCCTCGAACAGGCGCTGCGACCGGTGGCGGGCCTCGTCGCCGAAATCGGAGGCGCGCTCTCCGGCCTCGCTGAGCCCGTGGCGCACGGTCTCGGTCAGGTCCTCGAAACGGCTGCGCAGGCCGTCGGTATCGACCCATTGGCGGGGGTGGATGCGGCCGCGCAGGCCTTCCAGCCGCGTCGGGCCGGTGCGCTGGTTCAGCAGCAGGGTGGCGAGACCGACTCCGGCGAGAATGGCGACGACGCCGGCGGCGATGCCCGGGTGTTTGCGAACTTCGGCGAGGGCGGAGAACTGTCGAACCATGGGGTAGTAGACCTCTTCATCGAGACCGTCGTCGGTCGGGTCATAGAGCCCGTCCGCGTCCGGCTGCCAGGCGGAACGCCTGTCCCGCATCAGGGAAGGAGCGAACCGGGCGAAGAGAGGTTCCGCCAGACCGGGCAGGGCGGAATAGAAACTGGCGATCAGCCGGCCGCCGCCGCCGACGGTGATCTCGCGGATCGGGTGCGAGGCGCAGTACAGGATGGTGTCGGCCACCACATGGGTCGCATAGACCGGCTGCGGGTTCTGCATCGCCTGACCGGTCAGGTTGCGGGCGTGTTTGCTGTAGGGGGTGTCGATCGCCCCGGGCTTGACCAGGCTGACGGTGACCGGCGCCTGGTCGCGCATCAGCTCCATGCGCAGGGCGTTGGTGAAGCCCTTCACCGCATGTTTGGAGGCCGAATAGACGCCCTGGATCGGCATCGGGGCGTCCGACAGGATGGAGCCGACATTGACGATAGCCCCGCCGCCGGGCCGGTCGCGCAGGTGTTTCGAGGCGATCAGCGAGCCGTTGACCACGCCCCAGTAGTTGGTTTCGAACAGCCGCCGCTGGTCCTCCAGCGTCGTCTCGCGGATGGCGCCGTAGATCGAGACGCCGGCGTTGTTGATCCAGGTGTCGAAGCCGCCGAACAGGCGCACGCATTTGTCCGCCGCCTCAGCCAGGGCGTCGTGGTCGGCCACGTCGGCGACCGCCCAGGCCGCCCGCGCCCCGGTCGCCTGCAGCTCTTCGGTCAGGGTCTTCAGATCGCTTTCGCCCCGCGCGATCAGGAAGACGCAGGCCCCGGCCTGCGCCGCGCGCCGGGCGGTCGACAGGCCGATGCCCGAGGTCGCGCCGGTGATGACGATGGCCTGCTGGTTGAGGGGCTTGAGCGTCGCTTTGGTCATGAAATCGCCAGTCGGACCGGGTCTGTGAGGGCTTTCGGAAACGGGGCCGCGACCCCGCCGGTTCCTGCTCTAGCATGCGGCCCTTACCAATCGCGATACGGGCGCCTATCTTGCGGCGCTTCCATACAATCCCCTTCGAGGACCGCCGTGACCGATCACGCGCCCGCCGCCGCGCCGCCCGCACCCTTGGCCGACAACCTCGCCGCCGCCTTCCAGATCGAGGGCTGGCCGGTGCGCGGCCGGCTGGTCCGCCTCGGCGAGACCATCGACGCCATCTTGTCGGCGCATGACTATCCCGAGCCGGTCGCCGCCCTGCTGGGCGAGGCCTGCACCCTGGCCGCCCTGATCGGCTCGGCGCTGAAGTTCGAGGGTCGGCTGATCGTCCAGGCCCAGGGCGACGGCCCGGTCCGCTACGTCGTCGCCGACTATGACACCCGCGGCCATCTGCGCGGCTATTGCCGGTTCGACGAGGAGGCCGTGGCCGCCGTGTCGCAAGGCTTCGCCCGCCCCGGCGCCCGCACCCTGCTGGGCGAGGGCCTGTTCGTCATGACGCTGGATCGGGGCGCCGATTTCGAGCGCACCCAGGGCATCACCCCGATCGAGGGCGAGAGCCTGTCGCTGGCGGCGGAGCACTATTTCCAGCAGTCCGAGCAGATCCCGACCCGGGTGCGGCTGGCCGTCGGGGCCGTGACCACCGAGGCGGGCACGGCGTGGCGCGCCGGCGGGGCGCTGATCCAGCTGATCGCCGGCGACGCGGCCCGCGGCTCGACCGAGGAGGCGTGGGACCGCAGCCGCGCCCTGTTCCAGACCCTGGGCGACGACGAACTGATCGACCCGACCATCACCCCCGAGGTTCTGCTGTTCCGCCTGTTCCACGAGGACGGGGTGCGGCTGGAGGACGCGCGGGCGCTGGAGGCCGTGTGCCGATGTTCAAAGGACCGCATCGGCGCGGTGCTGTTCTCCTTCTCGCCCGAGGAGCGGGCCGGGATGGTCGAGGACGACGGCAAGATCCGGGTGACCTGCGAATACTGCGCCACGGTCTATGAGCTGGAGCCGGAAGAGATCGTGGCGGGCTGACATCGGGCTCGATCTGCCGGTTGGGGCGTCGGGATGACGCTGGCTTGCGAAGGCCGGACCCCTCGGTCATGCTCGTCCCGCTGATCAGGATCAGGGGGAAATCGCATGTCCACGGAATCGCAGACCCAAGTGCAGGGCTTTGACTGGAAGCAGCTGTTCTTCTCGTTCGAGGGCCGGACGCGACGGTCCCATTTCTGGATCGCCTGGCTGGTCTGTCTCGGCCTCGGCGTCGTTTTCGGCTGGATTCCGTTGCTCGGCCTCGTCCTCTCGATCGCGCTGATCTGGCCCAATCTGGCGATCACCGTGAAGCGGCTTCACGACATGGGCCATTCCGGCTGGCTCGCCGCCATCCCTTATGCGGTTGGCATTGTCGGCGGCATCGTCGGCTTCACCATGATCGGGGCCTCGGCCATCCTCAACGCCTCGGCGCTCGAGCGGGAAGACCCGGTGGCGATCTTCGCCCTGATCGGCCCGGCCTTCGGTCTGTTCGGCCTGCTGATCCTCGTCGGCTTCGGCTTCCTGCTGTGGATCGGCGTCACGGACAGCCAGCGCGGCGACAATCGCTTCGGCCCCAATCCGAAGGGGCTTTAGGCCCGCGCCCCACGGGCGGGCCGGCGCCTTTCCGCGAGTTCATTTGAAACCGGCCGCCTCTGAGGTCAGGCTGGCGGCATGATCATCGCCCTGCTGTCCGCCCTGACCCTGGCCGCCGCCGAGCCGCCGCTCCCTCCGCCCGCCCCCTGCCGTTTTGACGGCGGGACGCGGGCGTGGACCGCCGACGCCCTTGCCTCATGGGACCGGCTGGACCGCGAGCGGCTGCGGATGGAGCGGCCGGTCGCCCCGGTCATCACCCTGTTCGACGCCGCCTGCGCCTATACGCTGACGCCGGATCACAAGGGCGATTTCGAGGTCGGGGCCCGCCGGTACCGGTCCTCGGCCAGCCCGCATGACGGACAGGTCGGCCTGCCGGACGGCGGCGCCGTGCCCGCCCGCAAACTGGCTTTCGCCTCGCCGATGTCGGACGGCCGGATGTTCTTCATCATGGCCCTGCCGTCGGTCTGGCGCGCCGACGTCAATGAGCCGCGCGACTGGCGCCGGCTGTCGATGGTCGTCTTCATGCATGAGTTCGCCCATTCGCAGCAGGTGGCGGGCCTCGGCGCGCGTATCGACGGTCTGATGGCGCGCGGACTGCCCGAGGACAGCGACGACGACGTGGTTCAGGACCTCTTCGGCGAGCGGCCCGACTATCGCGCGGCTTACGAGGCCGAGCGCGATCTGTTCTACGCCGCCGCCGGGGCCCCTGACGCGGAGGCCGCCCGGGAGACGCTGGCCCTCGCGGCGCGGCGCATGGGCGAGCGGCGGGCGCGCTGGTTCCAGGGCGAGGAGCGCATCTACGCCGACGCCGACGACGTCTTCCTGACGCTGGAGGGAACCGGCAACTGGGCGGCGTGGACCTGGCTGACCGATCCGCGCGGCGGCGGGCTGTCGCCGGCCGACGCGACCGAATTCATCCGCGGCGGCCGCAGCCAGTGGAGCCAGGACGAGGGACTGGGGCTGATGCTGGCGCTGGACCGCCTGACGCCCGACTGGCCGGCGCTGGCCTTCGGACCGGAGGGGGTTACGGGCGATGCGCTGATCGCGCGGGCGCTGGGGGAGGGGCCGGGCGGGCGGTGAGGCGGATGTCCGCCAGGGGGGGATAGCGGACCTCCCGTCAGCCCCATCCCCCGGCCAACTCGGTTATACCGCCGACCCCGAAACCCGCTCCCACCAAGGCAATGAATAGCCCCGCCGAAATCAGGGACCACTTGATGTTTCGGCGTTCAGGCTTGCGCTTACGGAGCAGTGCCCACCAGACCGGTAGGAAATGGGCTGCGCCCACGAACCATGTGACCATCGCTGCGATGCAGATCGCAATGAATGCGTATTCCATCGCTTGAGCAATCGGGATCATCTCCCGTTGTCGGCTATCAGCCGAACGGCTGCAATGGGTCGAGAGCGGAAGTTGCTCCGCTGGAAAAGCCGCCTCGTCCGGGTGCCTCTTCCCCGCCGTCATCCTCGGACTTGATCCGAGGATCAGACCGTCCGGTGCTCCGTCGAAGATCGCACGGGCGCGGGCGCGGGGCCGTCACCGCCGAACAGCCCGCCCCCAGCCTCTGATCCTCGGATCAAGTCCGAGGATGACGGTGAGACATGGCGGGCAAAGTGCAAAGAGCCGACAGGGAGAAGAACCGCAACGGCTCTCCAGCCGCCGTTCCTACGCCCTCGCTCAACCCCCAAGGTCCAGCGAATACCCCGCCGACCTCACCGTCCGGATCGGATTGACCGTGCCCTCGATGTTCAGCGCCTTGCGCAGGCGGCCGACGTGGACGTCGACGGTGCGGGCCTCGACATAGACGTCGCTGCCCCAGACCGCGTCCAGCAGCTGTTCGCGGCTGAACACCCGGCCCGGGTGCTGCATCAGGTGGTCCAGCAGGCGGAATTCGGTGGGGCCGAGGTGGATCTCGGTGCCGGCGCGGCGCACGCGGTGGGCGACGCGGTCGATGACGATGTCGCCGTGGGTCAGGCGGTCGTCGGCCAGACCCGGACGGATGCGGCGCAGCACGGCGCGGATGCGGGCGTTCAGCTCGACCATCGAGAAGGGCTTGGTCATATAGTCGTCGGCGCCGGTGTCGAGGCCGCGCACCCGGTCGGTCTCCTCGCCGCGCGCGGTCAGCATGATGACCGGCAGGTTGCGGGTCTCGGGCTTGCCGCGGATGCGGCGGCAGACCTCGATGCCCGACAGCTTGGGCAGCATCCAGTCCAGCAGCACCAGGTCGGGCAGCCGCTCCTCGATCTGCAGCATGCCCTCCTCGCCGTCGGCGGCGATGACGACGCGGTAGCCTTCCTTTTCGAGATTGTACTGCACGAGGGTCGCCAGGGCGTCCTCGTCTTCCATCACCAGAACATAGGGCTGCACAACGGTTCTCCAGGAACTCAGGCGGTAGTCGGCGGTTCGGGGGCGTCTTCGACAGTGTCGGGGTTCCAGCGCGGGCGTTCGCCGGTGAACTCCTGGCCGGTGACCTCGTAATAGATGGTCTCGGCGATGTTGGTGGCGTGGTCGCCGATGCGCTCGAGGTTCTTGGCCATGAACAGCAGGTGGGTGCAGGCGCCGATCGTGCGCGGGTCGCCCATCATGTAGGTCAGCAGCTCGCGGAACAGGCTGTTGTAGTGCTCGTCGACCTCGTCGTCGGTGTTCCAGACGGCCACGGCCCGGTCGATCTCGCCGGCGGCGTAGGCGTCCAGCACGTCGCGCAGCCGCATGGAGACCAGCTTGCCCATCCGCTCGATCGAGCGGGTCAGGGGCTGCATCGGCTCGCCCTCGGCGAGGATCAGGCC
>CAZGPS010000067.1:0-12528 GCA_964527675.1 uncultured Brevundimonas sp.
CATCCGCCCGCGCCGGCTGCCGTTGATCGGCCACAAATTTCCCGGCAAGCTTCGCCGTCCGGAGGGAAATATGCGCGCCAGTCTCATCGCGGCTGTCGCCGCCTGCCTCGTCGCCGGATCGGCCGTCGCCCAGTCGGGCCCGACGCTGGAGTCCTTCGTCACCCGGGCCAATCGCATTCCTCTGAACGCCACCGCCATGCTGCGCCCCGACGCCCACCGGCTGAAGGGCGAGGTCGAACGCGCGTTCGGCGCCGTCCGCGGCGAAATCCGCGAGGCGCGCGCCGCCGGACAGACCCCGCCGGCCTGCCCGCCCGCAAGCATCGAGCTCAACCCGCGGCAACTGCTGGCCTATCTCAACGGCATCCCGCAGGCGCGCCGGCAGCGCATGTCCGTCACCGACGGCATCCGCGACTGGATGGCGTCGCGCTACCCCTGCTCCGGATCGGCCGTTAACTGATCCGGCTACGGAATTCCGGACTGCCCACAATCGCCCGGACTTATCCCTGCAATCCCGTACGTCCGCGACTGACGCAGGGCGCTGTCATGGCTAAGACATGGCCCTGATGAACGCCTTCGCCCCCGCCGCCTTCCCGTCCCCGATGGACTCCGCCTCCATCCCGTCGCTGCCCCATAATCTGGAGGCCGAGCAGGCCCTGCTGGGCGGGCTGATGTTCGACAACGCCGTGTTCGAGCGCCTGTCCGACCGGTTGCGCGGCAGCCATTTCTACGAGCCCTTCCACCAGCGGCTCTATGAGGCGATCGAGGACCACGTCCGTCAGGGCCTGCTGGCCGAGCCGACCATCCTGATGGAGCGGTTCAAGCTGGACCCCGCCTTCCAGGAGTTCGGCGGCCTGCGCTATCTGGCCGACCTGGTCGACCGCGCGCCCCCGGGAGCCAATGCGCCCGACTACGCCCGCGTCGTCTACGACCTGGCCCTGCGCCGCGACCTGATCCGCATCGGCGGCGAGATCATCAAGGAGGCGCCCCAGCCCGAGACCGCCGCCCTCGACCAGATCGAGAGCGCCGAACAGCGACTCTACACCCTCGCCGAGACCGGCAAGCCGTCGTCGGGCTTCGTCAGCTTCTCGACCGCCCTGTCGGGCGCCGTGCAGATGGCGGCCGAGGCCTATCAGCGCGACGGCAAGCTGGCCGGCCTCGCCACCCAGCTGGACGACCTCGACCAGAAGCTGGGCGGCCTGCACCCGTCCGACCTGCTGATCCTCGCCGGCCGTCCCTCGATGGGCAAGACAGCCCTGGCCACCAACATCGCCTTCAACGTCGCGCGCAGCTACCGCTGGGAGCCGACGCCCGAGGGCCGCAAGACCGTCAACGGCGGCGTGGTCGCCTTCTATTCGCTGGAAATGTCGGCCGAACAGCTGGCCATGCGGATTCTCGCCGACGCCTCGGGCGTTTCGTCCGACAAGCTGCGCAAGGGCGAGATCGACGCCGCCGACTTCGGCAAGATCCGCGACGCCGCCGTCGAGATCGGCGAGAGCCCGCTGTACATCGACGCCACCGGCGGCCTGTCGATGTCCAAGCTGGCCGCCCGCGCCCGCCGCCTGAAGCGGATGGAGCACGGCCTCGACCTGATCGTCGTCGACTACCTCCAGCTGATCACCACCGGCGAGAGCAACAGCCAGAAGAACCGGGTGCAGGAGGTGTCCGAGATCACCGGCGCCCTCAAGGCCCTGGCCAAGGAGCTGAGCGTGCCGATCCTCGCCCTGTCGCAGCTGTCGCGTCAGGTCGAGCAACGCGAGGACAAGCGGCCCCAGCTGTCCGACCTGCGGGAGTCCGGCTCGATCGAGCAGGACGCCGACTGCGTCATGTTCGTCTATCGCGAGAGCTACTACCTCGGCCGCGCCGAGCCGCGCGAGGGCTCGGAAGAGCACCTTAAATGGCAGGAGGACATGGACCGGCTGAAACACCAGGCCGAGGTCGTCATCGGCAAGCAGCGTCACGGCCCGATCGGCATCGTCAAACTGTCGTTCGACGCCGACACCACCAAATTCGGCAACCTCGCCCAGGGCCAGCGGTACGACAACTACGGCGACTGACGCCCTACCCCTTCACGCTCCCGGCCAACATGCCGCGGATGTAGTAGCGCTGCAGGGCGAGGAACAGGATCAGCACCGGGGCCACGGTGATCACCGCCCCGGCCATCATCATCTCGATGTCCTGGACGTGCTCGCGCGACAGGGCCGCCAGGGCCACCGGCAGGGTGTAGTTCGACTGGTCGGTCAGGATGATCAGCGGCCACAGGAAGTCGTTCCAGCTGCCGAGGAATACGAACAGGGCCAGGGTGACGATGATCGGCTGCAAGGTCGGCAGGACGATGCGGCGGAAGATCTGCCCCTCGGAGGCCCCGTCGATGCGGGCCGCCTCCAGCATCTCGTCGGGGATCGACAGCGAATACTGGCGCACGAGGAACAGGCCGAAGATCGACGCCAGCCACGGCACGAGCGCCCCGGCGTAGGTGTTCACCAGCCCCATCCCCTTGAGCATCAGGAACAGCGGCAGGGTGCCGATCTGGGCCGGCACCACCAGGGCCGCGACCAGCAGCTGGAACAGCCGCTCGCGGCCGCGGAACCTCAGCTTGGCGAAGGCGTAGCCGGCCGGGACGGTGAACAGCAGCGCCAGCCCGGTCGCCATCGTCGCCAGGGCGAAGCTGTTCCACAGATAGCGGCCCATGCCCTGCCGCACGAACAGGTCGCGATAGTGCTCGAGCGTCCAGGTCCTGGGCCACAGCGGCGGCGGAAAGCTCGCCGCCTCCCCCGTCGCCATGAAGCTGACCGACAGCATCCACAGCAGCGGGAACATCACCGCCAACGCAACGAAGGCGACAGCGAGATTCAGGGCGATGGCGCGAAGGCCGCGGCCGTTCATTCGTAGGCCCCCATCCGCTTCGCCACAGCCAGCTGCACCAGCGTCACCGCCAGGATGCAGACGAACAGGATGAAGGCCACGGCGCTGGCGGAGCCGAGGTTCCACCATTTGAAGCCCTCTTCATACATGAAGTAGAGCACCGTCACGGTCGACTGGGCCGGGCCGCCCTGGGTCATGACATAGGGCTCGGCGAACAGCTGGAAGAAGCTGGCCACCGAGATGATCGACACCAGCAGCAGGGTCGGGGCGATGGCCGGCAGGGTCACATGGGTGAACCGCTTCCACACGCCCGCCCCGTCGATCCGCGCCGCCTCATACAGGTCGTCGGGCACGGTCTGCAGAACCGCGAGGAAGATCAGCATGTTGTAGCCGAAGATCTTCCACACCACGAACATCAGTATGGCCGGGATCGAGGTCGAGGGCTGGCCCAGCCAGTCGACCGGCGACAGGCCGAGGCTGGAGATGGCCCAGTTGATGACGCCATAGCGGGTGTGCAGCAGGTAGTTCCACAGCACCGCCGTGGCCACCAGGGTGGTGACGAAGGGGGCGAAGAAGATCACCCGCCACATCGGCCGCCACTTCACCACCCGCGCGTTCAGGGTCACCGCCGCCGCCAGTGAGGCGGCGATCGACAGGGGCACGCCGAACAGGGCGAACAGGCCGGTGTTCTTCATCGCCCCCCAGAACAGCGGATTGGCGAACAGCCGCTCATAGTTCTGCAGGCCGATGAAGCGGACATTGTTCAGATCGGCCAGGGCGTAGATGTCGAAATCGGTCAGGCTCAGCAGCAGGGCCGCGAACACTGGAAGTGCGAAGAACACCCCGATGGCGATCAGCGCCGGGGCGACAAAGCCCCAGGCGGCGCGTTCGCGCGAGCGGAAGCTCCACAAGCCCTTCCCCCTTGATGGGGGAAGGGTTGGGATGGGGGTGACAGCGGCTGCCGGAGCCGCGCGATGTCCGAGTGCGTCCGTCATCCTCGTCCGTCTCCGAGCGGGCAGGATTTCACCCCCAACCCCGGCCCTTCCCCCATCAAGGGGGAAGGGAGCAGACCCGCGCCTCCGGTCATGCCCTGCCCCGTTCGATCATCCAGCGGCGCTTCTCCAGCAGCCGGTCCGCGCGCCGGTCGATCTCGGCCCCCGCGGCCTCCGGCGAGTATTCGCCACGCACCATCCGCTCGGCGACGATCTGCATCTCGGTGACGATCCGCTCCCACTCGGGCACCTTGGGCACGGCCTCGGCGCGCGACAGCTGGCCCTTGAAGGCGGCGATATACGGGTCGTTCGCCACCGTCGGCGCGGCCCAGGCGCTCTCGCGGGCGGGCAGGTTGCCGGTGATGACATTGAAGCGCGCCTGAACCGCCGGATCGGACAGGAAGCGCACCAGTTTCCACGCCGCCTCCTGACGCGGCGACGAACGATAGACCACCAGAGACGACCCGCCCGGCGCCGAGGCGCCCGGCCCGTCCGGCCCCGGCACGCCCGAGGTCATCCAGCGCGTCTCCGGCTTCAGCCGGTTCCTGAAGTCGCCGATGGTCCACGGCCCGGAGAAATAGAAGCTGAACCAGCCGCGCTCGAACTCGGTCCAGACGTTGGAGATCTGCGCCGCCGAGGCCACCGGCGCGAGGCCCTCGTCGAACAGGCTCCTGTAGAAGGCCAGGGCTGCGACGAACGACGGGCTGGAGAAATTGCCCCGCGTGTCCTGATCCCTGAGCAGTGGCGCATCGCCCTGCAGGCCGAAGGTCAGCAGTTGTTCGAACTCGTTGAGCGGCAGCAGCACAGCATATTTGCCCTCCCCGGCCCTCTGCCTGACCGCCTGCATGGCCTGTTTCCAGCCGGCCCATGTCTGCGGCACGGCCTCGTATCCGGCCTGCGCCAGCAGGTCCGAGCGGTAGAAGATCAGCCGGGTGTCGACATACCAGGGGACGCCCACCACGCGGCCGTCGATGCGATTGGTTTCCAGCACCGCCGGAAACTGATCGGTCAGCAGGTCGGAGGCCACGGCCGGCAGGGCGGAAACCGCCCCGATGGCCGCCATCTCGGCCACCCAGGTGTTGCCCACTTGGCTGAGGTCCGGCAGGGAATCCCCGGCATAGGCGGTCAGCAGTTTCTGGTGCGCCGCCGTCCACGGCAGGGCCTGGACATCGACCCGGATGCCCGGGTTGAGCCGCTCGAACTCCGGCAACAGCTGCGGCACATTGGCCGCCTCATTGCCCATGGCCCAGAAGGTCAGGCGGGTGACCCCGTCCTCCCCCCGCCCGCACCCGGCCAGACCCGTCGCCGCGGCCCCGGCCAGAAGCCCGAGCGCCGCCCGTCGATCCGGCCGGCCCGGCGTCATGCGGTCTCCAGCCAGCCGCCGGTGAAACCGGCCGCCCTGAGCCCGCGGGTCAGGTTCGGCTCGCCGCGCATCCGTCTCCACACCGCGTCGGAGCGATGGTTCTCGATCTGGATGACGATCGGCCCCTGGTCGATGCCCAGATAGTCGCCGTCGACCCAGCCGACGTCCGGCACGATGCGGCCGTGCTGCAAGGGCCCGCGCCGTTCGGTCAGGGTCGGGTTGAAGGAATCGAGGAAGCCGTACTCCGTATAGATCGCCGCGCCGTAGCGCGCCTTCATCGCCTTCATGCAGGCCGTGACCTCGGCCGGGGCGAAGGGCATCGAGCCGAGGGCGGCGGTCGGGGCGATGGTGCCGTCGTCCCGGTCGCCCGGCCCGCGCGCGGAATAGCTGAAGAACTGCCGTTCCCGCCCGCCGAGGGTGGCCTTGAAGTCGCCCGGACCATCGCAGGCGGTCAGGCCCCAGACATCGGCCGTATAGCCGGCCCAGCCCATCGGATTGTCGATGGCGTATTTCCGCTGCGCCTGCACCGCCCGGACGCTGTTCTGGAAATAGTCGAAGCCCGGGATTTGCGCCTGTTTGCCGCGCAGGAAGGCGTCATGGACACCGCGGAAGTCGACGAACATATGGCTGTACTGGTGGCCGAACAGCGGCGCGAAATGCAGGTGGGCGGGGCCATGCTCATCCGTCCAGCTCTGGTCGTAGACGCCGCACCATTCGTCCCAGACGGCCGCCGGAACCGGGTGCGTCGGGCTGCCCATGGCCAGCAACAGCACCAGCATGCCCTCGTTGTAGACGTTCCAGTCGGCCCGGATGAAGCCGCTCGCCGGACGCCAGCCCATGGTGATGCGGTTCGGCCGGACGACGGCCCAGTCCCATTCGACCCGCTCATAGATCGCCTGCGCCAGCCGCCGGATTTCGGCTTCCTGCGGATGGTCGCCGTCGAACCACCGCGCCGCATAGAGCAGGCCGCCCAGCAGCAGGGTGGTGTCGACCGTCGACAGCTCGGTATTCCCGTGCCGGTGGCCCGTCTCCATGTCGAGGAAGTGGTAGAAGAAGCCCTTGTGGCCGCTGACGCCCGTCTCCTGCGGCCCCTGCGGCGCGTCATGGAAAAAGCGGGCGGTGATCAGGGTGCGCTCGCGCGCCTCCTCCCGCGTCATCCAGCCCCGCTCGACCCCGATCGGCCAGCAGGTCAGGGCGAAGCCGACGGCGGCGATCGAGGCGAAGGATTTCGTCGGCCAGCGGTCGGGGGTCAGGCCGTTGGCGCGGTTGGTGGTGTCGACGAACCACTGGAAGGTGCGCCGCTGCAGGTCGTCGACCTCGGGGTCGAGGGCGACGGGCCCCGGCAGCGCTCCGGCCGGAAGGCCCGCGCAGCCGGATAATCCGAGAGCCGCAACGCTGGCGACGGTCGAACCCATCAAGAAACGGCGGCGGTCCCTAGCGGGTACTCTCATACCGATGACTCCGGCTAGTCAAAGAAAGGCCGCCCCCCGCGTTGGCGGGGGACGGCCATCAGGCTCAGGCGGCGATCACCAGCGGTAGCGCAGGCCGACCTGGAAGCTGCGGGTCGGGATGTATTGCGCGGTCGGATTGCCGAAGGTCGGGTTCAGCGCGGCGTCGGGGGTGCCGTTGTTCACGCGATAGGTCTGGTTGAAGCTGCTGTAGTTCTTGAAGTCGAACACATTGATGGCGTCGACGGTGAACTCGACCACATCGCCGCCCCAGACCTGGAACTCCTTGGTCAGGCGCAGATCGACCTGACGGTAGGCCCAGGCGTCCGGGATGATGAAGTCATGCTTCTCCGGATAGAATTCGAACCACATCGGCTTGCCGCCGCTGCCCGGGTTGAAGCCGGTGAAGGGTTTGCCCGAGGCGAGGGTGATGATGCTCGACAGCCGCATGTCCCACGGCATGTCGACCGTGCCGGACATGACCACGCGATGGCGGTCGGTGCCCGGCGAGTTGAACCAGGGCGTCGCATCGATCGAGGCGTAGTCGAAGTCGAAGTTCGAGAGACCCTGATCACGGCTGCCGTTCTGCGTCGCGTCCGCGAAGGTGTAGGCGACATTGAAGCCATAGCCGTCGTCCCGGTTGTAGGGCTTGTCGACGGTCAGATAGATCGCCTTGTATTCACGCTCACGATTGTGGTCCGAATAGAAGGCGTTGCGGAAGGGGAAGTCCTGGCCCGTCTCCGGATCGTCGATGCTCGGCAGCGGTATGACGACAGAGTTGCTGGAGTTGACGTTCAACCGGTACCAGCCGAACTCGTTCTTGGTCTTGGCATATGACAGCGTCAGACCGGTCTGGATCGCGCCGAACTTCTGGCGGACGCCGAAGTTGAACTGATCGGTGTAAGGCGCCTCCGCGTCGTTTTTGACCAGGAAGACTTCGCCCGTTCCAACGGTGCCCGCCAGCAGGGCGTCGAGACCCCCAACGGTCGCGTAGCTGGGATCCCAGGCCACGGTGCTCGTCTGGCCGCCGTAGGCGCCACCGGCCGGCGAGAAGTAGATGTTCTTGGTGCGGTTGAAGGGACCGAAGCGCTCGGAGAAGGCGAAGTTGAAGCCGATCCGGTCATAGTAGCGGCCGGCGCCGCCGAAGATCACGGTCTGCTCGTCGTCGAAGACGTCGTAGCTGAAGCCGATGCGGGGTTGGATGGCGCCGGTGAAGGCGTCCCGCCCATTGCTCGTAACGTACTGCGACAGGTCGACGCCCGCGGCGTAGTTGGGATGCGCCTGCAGGGCCGTGACAAAGCGCTGGATGACGGCCGGGGTCTCGTAGTCGTTGTTGACGGCATTGTCCTCGTAGTCCCACCGGATGCCGAGGTTCAGTTCCAGCTTGTCGGTGATCTGCCAGTCATCCTGGATGTAGGCGCCGAAGATATTGTTCTCGGCGTCTGTAGGATCAACCGGGAGGGCCAGCTCCACCCGCGTCGGGATCGCGGAGCTGCCCACAACCTCCGGCCGACCGTCGATATCGTAGGTGAAGATCGGGTTCCGGTTGAACTCCTTCGCCACATAGTAGGACTGCATCGAATATTTGACGCCCATCTTCAGGGTGTGACGGCCGTTCCACTGGATGTCGTTAAACGTCAGATCGTTCTTGAGAGTGACGCTCTCCTGCTGGATATCCTGGTTGTTCTGGCCGCCGCCCCGGGTGAAGACGGTCGTGTCGATATTGTTGTAGTTGAAGTCGAAACCCGGAGTGGCCGCGACATTGTCGCGGTAGACCACGTAACGGGCGCCCGGCAGCTCGAAATTGACCGCCCGCGGATTATAGCTGTAGCGGAAGTAGTCGACAGAGGCCTCGTTGAGGAAGGAGTCGCCCTGGTACTGGTGCTTCAGCACCAGGGACCGGGTGTCGCCGTTGACCGTAACGGCCCGCTCGGCCGAGGTCGGACCGTTGCCGAAGTCACGGATGTCGAACTCTGTGCGATAGGTGCCGCTGAGGTCCAGTCGCTGGCGGTCGTCGATCTGCCATGACAGCTTGCCGAAGAACATGTCCTGCTCGAACGGGGCCGTGAAGGTGCCCAGCTGGTCCTCGAACAGCGGCGTGTACTCGGTGCGGTTCAGGAACACCGCCCGCTCGCGCGTCTCTTCCTTGCGCTCATAGGCGAGGAAATAGTGCAGCCGGTCCTCGATGATCGGACCCCCGACCGAGCCGCCCCACTGCAGCCGGTCCAGCCGCGGCTTCTCCTCGCCGCGCCGTTCCGAGAAGACGTTCTGGGAGGTCCAGTCACCGTCCTGCCACTGGACGAACAGATCGCCGGTCAGCTCGTTCGTGCCCGAACGGCTGATCGAGGTGATGATGGCGGCCGAGGCCTGTTCGTATTCGGCCTTGAAGTTCTGGGTCAGAACCCGGAATTCCTGGACCGCGGCCTGCGGGAACGGGTTGCCGCGGCTGTCATCCTGGCCGGCGACGCCGCCGTCGATGATGGTGCCCTTCTGGTTCTGGCCGTCGATGAAGACGTTGATGGCGAGCGAGGGCTGGCCGCCGGCCGAGATGGTCCGCTCCGTGTCCCCTTCCTGCACGACCACCCCGGGAGCGAGCGCGGCGAAGTTGAGGAAGTTGCGGCTGATCTGCGGCAGGTCGTTGATCTGCTGCTGGGTGACGTTGGTCGCGACCTCGGAGGTGCGGACCTCGAAGATGCGGCGGCCGGTGACGATCACGTCGCCGACATCTGTCACCTCGGAAGTGGAACCGGTTACATTGGCGGCTACATCAAGATTCAGCGTCGCGACCTGGCCCAGCCCCAGGGTGACAGTGTCTCCGGCGGTCTGGCCGTCGGCCGAGGTCACCTCGATGCGATAGGTCCCGGGGCGCAGGCCCGACAGCACATAGCCGCCGTCGGCGGCGATGCGGCCGCGCGTGACATAGCCGGTGGCGACATCGGTCGCGACAACCGTGCCGCCGGCCTCGACGGCCTGGCCCTCATAGACGGTGCCGCGCAGGGTCGATGTCGACACCTGCGCCGCCGCGCCGCCGGCCGCGGCCAGGGAAACGGCGACGGCGAGGGCCGATACGGCCCCCAGATACTGCTTGGACTTACGGGTCATTGCGGGTTCTCCCCCTCCAGGGTTGTCAGCTCGGCGGCGGCGCGTGAGCGGCCGCCGGACGTGGGTTGGACTGGGGCCGCCGGGCTGCTTGACGGACGCACGACCAGTTCGGGCCGGACGACCTCGCAGGCGGTGTCGGCGACGGCCTCGCCCGCTGCGTTGATGAGACGGACAAGGCGCTCCAGCGCGCGACGTCCGGTTTCAGCGATCTGGATTCTCAGCGTGGTCAGGCCCGGCCGCATCAGACCGGCGATCGGCACATCGTCGAAGCCGATCATGGCCACGTCCTCCGGCACGCCGAGACCGGCGTCCTGCAGGGCCAGCATGGCGCCGACGGCCATCATGTCGTTGCCGGCGAAGATCGCATCGGGGCGCTCGGCGCGGGCGGCCAGATCGGCCCCGGCGCGATGGCCCGAGGCCTGGTCGAAGGCGCCCTCGACGACCGTCGTCGGCAGGTCGGCGCGGGCCATGGCTTCCAGATAGCCGGCCAGGCGCGTCTCGGCCTCGAGGTTGCCGGTCGGGCCCGAGATATGGGCGATGCGGCGGCGGCCGGTGGCGATCAGATGTTCGACGGCCTGGACCGCGCCGCCATGGTTGTCGACGATGATGGACGGACGTCCGACCCCGTCGCCGCCGTTCATCAGCAGGATCGGCAGGCGTCCGGCCAGACTCGCCGCCAGGTTGGCGGCGTCGAGGTGCGGCGACAGAACGATCAGGCCATCGACCCGCCCGCGCATCGAACGGATGGCGGCCGACGCCTCTTCCGCATCGTCGTGCGAGCTGGAGACGATCAGGTGGAAGCCGAGCGCCCGCGCCGCCACATCCATGCCGCGGATCAGTTCGGAGAAGAACTCGCCGTACAGGTCCGGCAGGATGACGCCGATCGTCTGGGTCTTGCTGGTCGACAGGCTGCGGGCGCCGGAATGAGGCACGTACTGCAGGGCCTCGACGGCCTTCATGACCTTGGTGCGGGTGGCCTCGGTCACCGCTCCCGCACCGGTCAGGACCCGGGACACCGAGGCCACGGACACGTCGGCCCGCTCGGCCACGTCACGGATGGTCGCGGGCTTCACGCCCGACATTCCGCACAGGTCTTGGGGGTCGCACCAGGCGCCAAAGTCTTCCTCCCTGAACCGTCCGCGATACCGGCCCGCTTGTCGCAGGTCCGTTCGATGAATTCCGTGTAACCGATTACATGACACACTAGCAATGTGCCCCGCAAGTGCCCTAGTTTGGACACAGCACGGTTGTGCTCGCGGGGTTACACGCCTACCGGGCGTCGGCGGACCCGCCCTTCAGTTGTTTCTCATCGCGTCTCACGAGCCTCACACATGACTTCCAAAAACCCCGGCGACTATCTGTTTCCAGAAGGTTTCCTGTGGGGAGCGGCTACCGCCGCCTATCAGATCGAAGGCTCCTCCATGGCCGACGGCGCGGGCGCCTCGATCTGGGACAGGTTCAGCCATACGCCGGGCAATATGAAGGACGGCGACACCGGCGACGTGGCCTGCGACCACTACAATCGCTGGCGCGAAGACATCGAGGTGATGAAGCGGCTGAACCTCCAGGCCTACCGATTCTCGGTCAGCTGGAGCCGGGTGATGCCCGAGGGGCGGGGCGCCATCAACGACAAGGGACTGGCCTTCTACGACCGCCTGGTCGACGGCCTGCTCGAGGCCGGGATCGAGCCGCTGTGCACCCTGTATCACTGGGACCTGCCGGCGGCGCTGGACGATCGCGGCGGCTGGCTCAACCCGGACATCGCCGACTGGTTCGCCGACTACGGCCAGGTCCTGTTCGAAAAATTCAGGGGCCGGGTGAAGACCTGGGGCACGATCAACGAACCGTGGGTCATCGTCGACGGCGGCTATCTGCACGGCGCCCTGGCCCCCGGCCATCGATCCGCCTTCGAGGCCATGATCGCCGGCCATAACGTCCTGCGGGCGCATGGCGCGGCGGTGAAGCGATTCCGCGAAGTCGGCGAAGGTCAGATCGGCATCGTCTTGAACATCGAGCCCAAATACCCGGCCAGCGACAAGCCCGAGGACGAGGCCGCGCGCAGACGCGCCGAGGCCCAGATGAACCGCTGGTTCCTCGACCCCCTGATGGGCCGCGGCTATCCGGAAGAGCTGAAGGACGTCTATGGCGAGGCGTACCGCGAGTTCCCGCAGGAAGATTTCGACCTGATCGCCCAGCCGACCGACTGGATGGGCCTCAACTGGTACACCCGTTCGGTGCCCGAGAATGCGCCCGACGCCTGGCCGACCCGTTCACGGCCGGTCAAACAGATCCAGCACGCCCACACCGAGACCGGCTGGGAGGTCTATCCCCCGGCCCTGACCGACACCCTGGTCTGGCTGCACGAACAGACCAATGGTCTGCCGCTGATGGTCACTGAGAACGGCTCGGCCTGGTACGATCCGCCCCACGCCACTGACGGCCGCATCCAGGACCCGATGCGGGTCGACTATCTCAAATCCCATCTCAAGGCCCTGCACGACGCCATCGGCAAGGGCGTCGATGTGCGCGGCTACATGGCCTGGTCGCTGCTCGACAATCTCGAATGGTCGCTGGGCTATTCGAAGCGGTTCGGCATCACCCACGTCAACTTCCAGACCCAGGAGCGGACCATCAAGGATTCGGGGCTGCTCTACGCCGAGGTGATCAAGTCCAACGGCGGCGTCCTCTGAGCTGTCAGCGCACCCGGGCGTAATAGGCCTCGATCAGGTCCAGCCGGTCCGCAAACGGAACCGGCTTCGCC
>CAZGPS010000068.1:0-12345 GCA_964527675.1 uncultured Brevundimonas sp.
GAGGCGGCCCTGATCCGCGAACTGAAGGAAGAGCTGGACATCGACGTGAACGAGGCCTGCCTGGCCCCGTTCGTTTTCGCCAGCCACGCTTACGATTCGTTTCACCTGTTGATGCCATTGTATCTGTGCCGACGCTGGTCGGGGGTGGTTCAGAACCGTGAGCACGCGGCGCTGAAATGGGTGCGGCCGAACCAATTGGCCGACTATCCGATGCCTCCGGCCGACGAACCCCTGGTCGCCTGGCTGCGCGACCTGCTCTAGCCGCCGGAGGAGGGGGCCATGCGAGCCTTGCTCTCCCGGTTTCTGGACGATGATCGCGGCGCGACCTCGATCGAATACGGCCTGATCGCCGCCCTGGTGTTCCTCGTCGCCCTGGGGGGCATCAGCGCCTTCGCCGGAGCCGGGTCGGGCACGTTCAACACCGCGATGGGCAAACTGTCGGCGGCCATCGGCCTGGGCTGACGGCCTTTCAGTCCTCCTCGCCGGTCCACTCCTGCACGCCCAGGGCGTCCGCCAGCCGCATCCTCGCCGATCCACGCGGCAGCGGCTTCTGCTGACTTTCGTGCGGGGCCCAGCCGGCCAGATGGATGATCTCGAACGTGGCAGGGAGGCGGCCGTCAGGTTCTGCGTACCGCTCGGCGTAGATCTCCGCCGCCCGCGCCAGCATGCCCCGGGTCATCGGCCGGATGGGCCCGGCCAGGGCGTTGGTCTCGCCCATGGCGCGCAGATCGCGCACGAGGGCGTACAGGTCGGGGTAGCGCACGGTCAGCCGGTCCACGTCGGCCACCGGCAGGGCGAAGCCGGCGCGTTGCAGCAGGGCGGCGCCGTCAAAGCCGTCGGCAAAGGGGGACACCCGCGCCTGGGCCCCGCCGCGCACCTCCAGTTCGGCCTCAGTCAGGACCGTGCGCAGCTCCCTGAGCGTTCCGGCTCCCAGCAGGGTCCCCAGAAACAGGCCATCGGGCCGCAGGGCGCGGCGGATCTGGGTCAGGGCGCCGGGCAGGTCGTTAGCCCAGTGCAGGCTCATCAGGGAGACGATCAGGTCCTGCGACTGTTCCGGGAGACCAGTGGGTGCGGCGCCCGGGGCCGCCCGCGCCGCCGCGTCGCCGACGACCTGAACCGCGCCGACCCGCCCCGTCGCCGCGCTGTCGGCCAGCAGCTGCGCGAACGGCCCTGGCCGCGCCGACAGGTCGACGACATCGGGAAAGTCGCGCAGGATCACCTCCAGGCTGTGCACCGCGTTCTCGGCGGCCCGGACGTGCAGGAAGTCGGCTGCGGCGAACGCCGTCTCCCCCCGCGCGAGCTTCGCCGAGCGACGTCGGCTGTCGAAGATTTCGGGCGGACCGGGAGAGGCGTTCATGACGCATCAGGATGGGGGCTGGCGCGACCGATTGGAAGCGGGCCGCTCACGGGCGGTTCTGGGGCTGCGCGCCCTCGGACGCGGCGCCGCGGACCTGCTGATGCCGCCGCTGGCCCATGACAGCCCGGAAGCGACCGCAACGGCGGGGCTGACCGCCAACGCCTGGGCGCGGGTGATCTTTCTCGAGGACCCGGTCTGCGACGGCTGCGGCGCGGGCTTCGAGATGGACGGCGGCGTATTTGCCGCGCCCCGTTGCGCCGCCTGCCTGGCCCAGCCTTACGCCTTCGCAAGGGCGCGGGCCGCCTGCGTCTATGACGAGGCCTCGCGTGGGCTGATCCTGAAGTTCAAACACGGCGACCATCAGCCGTACGCGCCCCTGTTCGCGCGCTGGCTCAGCCGCTCGGCCGCGCCCCTGCTCGACACGGCCGACGCCGTCGTGCCGGTGCCGCTGCACCGGTTGCGGCTGCTGTCGCGCCGCTTCAACCAGGCCGCCGAGATCGCCCGGCCGCTGGCCCGCGGGGCGGGTCTGGACTATCTGCCCGATGCCCTCGTCCGCCAGACCCATACCACCAGCCAGGGCGGCAAGTCGGCGCGGGGACGGCGGCTCAATGTCAAAAAGGCCTTCGCCGTCACTGATGAGGGGCGTCGCCGGATCAGGGGGCGCCGCATCCTTCTGGTGGACGATGTGTTGACCACGGGCGCCACCGCCGAGGCCTGCGCCCGCGCGCTGACCGAGGCCGGCGCCCGCGCCGTGGACCTGGCCGTCATCGCCCGGGTGCGGACGGCGCGGGAAATGCCTACATAGCGGTTACAGAAAGTGGAGTTCCCCTTGGCCGACATCGTCATCTACACCAAACCGGGCTGCCCCTATTGCATCGCCGCCAAGGCGCTGCTGGACAGGAAGGGCGCCGAGTTCACCGAGATCGTCGCCTCCAACGACCCCCAGAAGAAGCAGGAGATGATCCAGCGCTCCGGCGGCCGCATGACCTTCCCGCAGATCTTCATTGACGAAAAGCATGTGGGCGGCTCCGACGAGTTGCACGCGCTTGACCGCAACGGCGAGCTGGATCCATTGCTGGCGGCATGACGACTGTCCCGATCGCCCTGATCCAGACCCGGACGCCGGCCAGTCCGGCGGCGGCCTTCGCCCATGTCGAGCCGATGATCCGCGAGGCCGCCGCGGGCGGGGCGAAACTGATTCTGACGCCCGAGGCGACCAATTTCCTGATCGGGGACCGGGCGCGTCGGGACGCCGTGCTGGCGGCCCAGGACAGCGATGAGGTCGTCGACAAGCTGCGCGACCTCGCCCGCGAACTGGGAGTCTGGCTGCTGATCGGCTCGGCGATCGTGAAGTCCGGCCACGACGGCGACGACCGGGCGGCCAACCGGTCGCTGCTGATCGACGACAAGGGCGGGCTGGTCGCGACCTATGACAAGCTGCACGTCTTCGACGTCGACCTGCCCAGCGGAGAGCGCTGGCGCGAAAGCGCCTCGATCCGGCCGGGGGAAGGCGCGGTGAACGCCGACACGCCGTGGGGCCGGCTGGGCCTGACCATCTGCTACGACATCCGCTTTCCCCAGCTGTATCGCGCCTTGGCCAGGGCCGGGGCGGTGATGATCGCCGTGCCGGCCGCCTTCACCGTGCCGACCGGAGAGGCGCATTGGGAGACGCTGCTGCGGGCCCGCGCCATCGAGACGGGCTGCTATGTGCTGGCCCCGGCCCAGGCGGGCGAGCACGAGGACGGCCGCCGCACCTGGGGCCGTTCAATGGTCGTGGCGCCGTGGGGCGAGGTGGTGGCGCGGCTGGATGACGATGAACCGGGGGTGCTGTTCGCCACCCTCGATCTGGACGCCGTGGCGAAGGCGCGGGCGGCGGTGCCGCAGCTGACCCACGACCGCGAATTTGCGGCGCCCTCATGATCCGCTACGCCCTCCGGTGCGACGGCGGCCATGGTTTCGAGGCCTGGTTCGGGACCTCGGCCGACTACGACGACCAGGCCGCGCGGGGGCTGGTCGAATGCCCGGTCTGCGGTTCGCACACGGTCAGCAAGCAGATCATGGCCCCGGCCGTCGCGGGGACGCGCAAGGCCGATACGGGTCCCGATCTCGCCCGGATGCAGACCATGGTCATGCAGGCGGCCCGTGAGGTCCGCAGCCATGTTGAGCAGAATTTCGACTATGTCGGCGACGCCTTCGCCCGCGAGGCCCGCGACATCCACGAGGGCCGGACCGAGAAGCGCGAGATCTACGGCGAGGCCACGCCCGCGGAGGTGCGCAAGCTGAAGGACGACGGCGTGCCCTGCGCGGCCCTGCCGCCGCTGCCGCCCGACCCGGCCAAGCTGAACTGAGGCGGCATGCCGGGGTCAGGGGATCAGTATCAGGAGTTCGAGCCGCCGCCCTCGCTGCGCCCGTTCGTGCGCGTGATCTGGACCTATTCGGCTCCGGCGCCCGATCGCACGGTGCAGCGCATCGCCCCGGACGGCTGCCCCGAACTGGTCGTCGATATCGGGGCTCCCTATGAGGAGCAGGGCGCGGACGGGGTCTTCCGGCTCCAGCCGCGCGCCCTGTTCGCCGGCCAGATGACCCGGCCGCTCGCCCTGCGGCCGGTCGGCCCGATCGAATTGGTCGCCATCCGCTTCGAGCCCGACGGCGCGCGCGACTGGCTGGGCCGGCCATTGGTGCAGGCCACCGACCGCCGCCTCGACATGGTCGAACGTCTGGCCGGGGTCCTGCCGCCGGCCGGCGATCCCGCCGCCCAGGTCGAGGTTATGACCCGCTGGCTGGAGGAACAGCGCCAGGCCGCTGACTGGTCGATCGAGCCGGTCATACGGGCCGAGATCGAGGCGGCCGAAGAGGATCGCCCCGCGCCCGACCGCACACCCGCGGAACATCGCGCCCTGCAGCGCCGCTTCCGCGACCGGGTCGGCGTGCCGCCGCGGATCCTGCGCTCCGTCCTGCGCTTCCGCCGCGTCTTCGATCACGCGGCCGGGCCGGAGGCGGCGGGGTGGCTGGAGGCGGGGCTGGGCGCGGGGTATTTCGATCAGCCGCAGATGGCGCGGGATTTTCGCCGGTTTCTCGGCTGCACGGCGACGGAATGGGCGCGGGAGCAGGTCGGGCTGGCGCGCAGTCTGGCGTCGCAATCCTACAAGCCGGGGCCGTTGTCGCAGCTCTAGGGTCCGGTCATCAACCAGAGGGGATTTGACCGATGCCGACCGCCGCCATCTTCGCCGCCGTTCTCATGCAGAGCGCGCCCGCGCCGTCGCCCGACCTGTCGTGGATGGCCGGCTACTGGCTGGACTGTTCGCAGGGGCGCGAGGCCTCGGAGGCGTGGAGCGATCCACGCGCCGGGCTCAGCGTCGGCCACGCCGTGACCCTGTCCCGCGGCCAGGTCTCATTCGAGGTCTCCCACATCGGCCCGACGCCCGGCGGCTTCGCCTATGTCGCCCAACCGGGCGGGGCGCCGCCGACGGCCTTTCTGCTGATCGAGAGCGGGCCGCAACGCGCCGTCTTCGCCAATCCGGAAAACGACTTTCCGACGCGGGTCATCTATGAGCGGGACGGCGACGCCCTGACGGCCCGGATCGAGGGCGAGATCGACGGGCGGGCCCGGAGCATGGAATGGAGTTTCACGGCGGCCCCGTTGAACGCCCGTTGTCCGGCCTGAACTGGCGGCCGATGGCGGCCGGCGATCTCGACGCCGTGGCGACGGTCGCCGGCCTCAGCTTCCCCGATCATTTCGAGGGGCGGGAGTGTTTCGAGAACCGGCTGTCGCTCAATCCCGGCGGCTGTTTCGTGCTGGCCGGGGCGCACGGAGCGGTGAAGGGCTACCTCGTCGCCTATCCGTGGCGGGAGGGCGACGCGCCGGCGCTGAACACCCTGATCGAGGCGATCCCGACCGACGCCGCGGTGATGTACCTGCACGATCTGGCGCTGCATCCGGAGGCGCGCAGCGGCGGATGGACGGCGCCGATCATCGCGCGGCTGGCGACGGAGTCGAAGACCGCCGGCTGGCCGGCCCTCGCCCTGGTCGCGGTCAACGACGCCGCGCCCTTCTGGGAAGGACGCGGCTTCACGGTCGTCGAGACCGCGGAGATGGCGGGGAAGCTGGCCGGCTATGGCCCGGACGCCCGCTACATGATCCGCCGGCTGTGACGCCCTAGCTGCGGGTCCAGCCCTTGGCGGCCATGCAGTCGCGGAAGGCGTCGCTGTGCCGGCCCTTGCCGGTCGAGGCGCGGCAGGCGTCGCGCGCGGCGTCGAACGGCTGGGCGTTCTCGCCGTGCCAGGACAGGTCGTCGCTGTCGGCGTCGATGACGGTGATGCAGGCCGAGGTCATCAGGCTGGCGGTGACGGCGGCGAGGATCAGAAGGCGTTTCATGGGAGGCTCCGTTCCGGGGTTTCCGCCTCATTCCACCGCCAAGCTTCGTCTGTCCCGTTACATCGCCGAAAGGTGGGTGAATTCGCGGTAAGGCCCGCGACGACAGGCGACGATTTCGACCAGGAAAAGGCTGCGATTTCGACCAGAAATCGCGGATATTTCGATCAGATCGACCATGAAGCTTCCTGCGGATCTGCAGAATCCGCCCGTCAGTCGCGCGTCGCGACCATCATGTAGTTGACGCCGGCGTCGTCGCTCTCGCTCCAGCGGTCGGTCAGCGGGTTGTAGACGAGGCCATAGGGGCCGCTGACGGCGACGGGCTCTTGCGACAGCATCAGCCGAATCTCGTCCGGCTTGAGGAACTGGCGCCAGTCGTGGGTGCCGGCCGGCACCCAGCGCAGGACGTATTCCGCCGCGACCTTGCCGAGGGCGAGGGACTTGAGGGTCCGGTTCAGGGTGGCGACGATCATCAGCCCGCCGGGCTTCACCAGCCGGGCGCAGGTGCGCACGAAGGCTTCGGGGTCGGCGACGTGTTCGATGACCTCCATGGTCAGGACCACGTCGAAGGGGCCGGCGCCTTCATTCTCGAGCTGTTCGACGGTGGCGGCGCGATAGCCGATGTCGAGGCCCTGCTGTTCGGCGTGGACCCGGGCGGTGCCGATGTTTTCGGCCGAGGCGTCGACGGCGGTGATCTCGAACCCCATGCGGCGCATCGGCTCGGCGATCAGGCCGCCGCCGCAGCCGACGTCAAGCAGGGTCAGACCCGCGAACGGCGCGCGGATCTTCACATCGCGACCGAAGCGGGCGGCGGCGCGATCGCGGACGAAGGCGAGGCGGGCGGGATTGAACCGGTGCAGGGGGGCGAACGGGCCGCGCGCGTCCCACCATTCCGCCGCCTGGGCCGAGAAACGCGCCACATCGGCGGGATCGATCGAGGGGCCCGCGGCGCGCTCGTCGAAGTCCCCGCCGCTTTGGGGTTTGCGCCTTGATACCGTGCCGTTAGAAGCGACCATGGGCCGAGGGATGAACCCGCGCGGCTCTCCACGCAAGATGGGGCGATACGCCACGATGACGCGGCCTGCTACGACGCGACTGGTGATGAAGTTCGGCGGCACCTCGATGGGCGACCTCGAGCGCATCCGTCGGGCCGCGCGCATCGTCGCCGCGGAGGCCGCGACAGGGAAGAAGATCGCGGTGGTGGTTTCGGCCATGGCCGGAAAGACCAATGAGCTGGTCGCCTGGACGGACGGGGCCGGCCGGGCGGCGCAGGGCCTTCCGATGTCGGACGATGAATACGACGTCGTCGTCGCCTCGGGCGAGCAGGTGACCTCGGGCCTGCTGGCCCTGACCCTGCGCAACATGGGTCTGAACGCGCGCAGCTGGATGGGCTGGCAGATTCCGATCCTGACCGACGACGCCCATGGCCGGGCCCGAATCGAGGAGGTGCCGGGCGAGGTGCTGGGCGCCGCCCTCGACAAGGGCGAGATCGCCGTGGTGCCGGGCTTCCAGGGCGTGACCCGCGACGGGCGCATCACCACCCTCGGACGGGGCGGCTCGGACACCTCGGCGGTGGCGGTGGCCGCCGCCCTCGAATGCCCCTGCGACATCTACACCGACGTCGACGGCGTCTATACGACCGACCCGCGCATCGAATCCCGGGCCCGCCGCCTCGAAAAGGTCTCCTATGAGGAGATGTTGGAGATGGCGTCCCTGGGCGCCAAGGTGCTGCAGACGCGCTCGGTGGAACTGGCCATGGCGAAACAGGTCCCGGTGCGGGTCCTGTCCAGCTTCATCGAACCCGACGAACACGGGCGTCTGCCCGCCAACGCCGGCACCCTGATCTGCGACGAGGAGGAAATCGTGGAGAAACGCATCGTATCCGGGGTGACCATGAGCCGCGACGAGGCCCGCATCACCCTGCTGGGCCTGTCCGACCGGGTCGACGCGCCCGCGGACGTCTTCACCCGGCTGGCGGAGGCCAACGTCAATGTCGACATGATCGTGCAGAGCCAGGCGCGCAGCGAGGGGGCGGTCAATCTGACCTTCACCACCGGCCGGCGCGACGCCCAGCGGGCGGCCGAGCTGATGCGGGCCGCCCAGCCGGAGATCGGCTTTGAGGAACTGCGCATCGACGAGGACGTGGCCAAGGTGTCCGTGGTCGGGGTCGGCATGCGCAGTCACGCGGGCGTCGCCCAGACCATGTTCAAGGCCCTGGCCGACAAGGGCGTGAAGTTTCAGGCCATCTCGACCTCGGAAATCAAGATCAGCGTCCTGATCGACGCGGCCTATGCGGAACTGGCCGTCCGTGCGCTTCATTCCGCCTACGGGCTGGAAGCGGTCTAGAATACAAGCCTGACGGCGCCCATCTGGGGCGCTGATCATTTGGAGGGGCCATGCCGGTTGGCGGATTGACGACGAGGGGTCCGCGGAACCTCCTTCGCCAGATCCGCGAGGCTATGGCGGGGGCGGCGCCGGCGCAGCAACGCCTCGACGAGGTCGTCCGCATCATCGCCCAGTCGATGGTCGCCGAGGTGTGCTCGATCTACCTGCGCCGCGCCTCGGGCGAGCTGGAGCTGTTCGCCACCCAGGGACTGAAGCCCGAGGCCGTCCACAGCACCCGTCTGAGGCCCGGCGAGGGCCTGGTCGGCGAGGTGGCCCGGACGGCCGAGCCGATCAGCCTGTCCGACGCCCCGTCGCACCCCAGCTTCGCCTATCGTCCCGAGACGGGCGAGGATCCCTATCACGCCTTCCTCGGCGCCCCCCTGCTGCGCGGCGGCCGGGCCATCGGCGTCCTGGTCGTCCAGAACCGCTCCGAGCGTCGCTATGACGACGAGGAGGTCGAGGACATCCAGACCATCGCCATGGTCCTGGCCGAGACCGTGGCCTCGGGCGAACTGCTGGCCCAGGACGAACTGCGCGACATCGAGGTGGCGCCCCACCGGCCCGAGCGGCTCAAGGGCCAGCGCTTCGCCGAGGGCCTGGCGTTTGGCCACGTCGTCCTGCACGAGGCGCCGGTGCCGCCGGAGAATCTGCTGGCCGAGAACCAGCAGGTCGAGGAGATCCGGCTGCGCGAGGCCCTGATCGGACTGAAGGCCAATATCGACTCCATGCTGGAGGGCGGGCCCGGCAAGCTCGCGGGCCAGTCCTTCGAGGTGCTGGAAACCTACCGAATGTTCGCCGACGATCGGGGCTGGAACCGGTCGCTGGAGGAGGCGGTGCGCACCGGCCTGACCGCCGAGGCTGCGGTCGACCGGGTCCGGAACGAGCACCGCGCCCGCTTCGCCACCGCGCGGGACCCCTATATCCGCGAGCGGCTGCACGATTTCGAGGACCTGGCCAACCGGCTGCTGCGGGTGCTGGCCGGCGACCGCCCCGGCGAACGCGACCTGCCGGACGACGCCATCCTGGTGGCGCGCAACCTCGGCCCCGCCGACCTGCTGGAATATCCGCGGCACAAGATCCGCGGGCTGCTGCTCGAGGAAGGCTCGGCCGCCAGCCATGCCGCCATCGTCGCCCGGGCCCTGCAGATCCCCTGCGTCGGCCGGTTGATGGGGCTGCGCGACCGGCTGTCCGAGGGCGATCTGGTCATTGTCGACGGCGAGAGCGGCGAGGCCTATCTGCGGCCGCGCCCGGACATGCTGGCGGCGGTCCAGTCCCGCATTGAGGTGCGCAGCGAGCGGCAGGCCGAATTCACCCGCCTGCGCGACGTTGACGCCGTCACGCGGGACGGAACGCGGATTACGCTGCTGACCAACGCCGGCCTCGCCGTCGATCTGGAGAACCTCGACGCCACCGGGGCCGAGGGCATCGGCCTGTTCCGCACCGAGTTCCAGTTCATGGTGTCGGAAGAGCTGCCGCGTCTCGACAGCCAGACCGCCCTCTACAAGCTGGTGCTCGACACCGCCGGCGACCGGCCGGTCACCTTCCGCACCCTCGACATCGGCGGCGACAAGGTGCTGCCCTATCTGGAGACCGAGCGGGAGGAGAATCCCGCCCTGGGACGCCGCGCCATCCGCCTGGGTCTCGACCGGCCGGGTCTGCTGCGCCTGCAGCTGCGCGCCCTGCTGGCGGCGGCCGCCGGACGCGAGCTGCGGGTCATGTTCCCGATGATCGCCACCGTCGACGAGTTCCGCGCCGCCCGCGAGCTGGTCGATGTCGAATGCGACTGGGCCCGGCGGCGGGGACGGGCGCTGCCGGCCCTCCTGCGGGTCGGGGCGATGATCGAATGCCCCTCGCTGCTGTGGCACCTCGACGCCCTGCTGCCGCTGACGGACTTCGTCTCCGTCGGCACCAACGACCTGTTCCAGTATATGTTCGCCGCCGACCGGACCAATCCGCTGGTCTCGGATCGCTACGATCCGCTGTCGCCGCCACTGCTGCGGGCCCTGGCCGAAATCCAGAAGAAATGCGCAGACACCGGCACGCCCGTGTCCGTCTGCGGCGAGCTGGCGGGCCGGCCGCTGGAGGCCTTCGCCCTGCTGACGCTGGGCTATACCCGACTGTCGGCCCCGGCCGGCGGGGTCGGGCCGGTCAAGCGGATGATCCTGTCGGCCGACCTGCCGGCCGCCCGGCGCGGCATGGCCAATCTGCTGGGATCGTCTTCCGGCTCGATCCGGGGTGAACTGGAATCCCTGGCCCGGAAATTGAACATCACGATCTGAAACCTCCGGCCCGTAAACGGCCGGATGCCTAACAAATCGTTGATCGGTCAGCTCTAATGAGTTATCCACAAGCCGGAACCGGGGGGTCCGCGGGGGCAGGCCTGTTCTGTCATCCCGATATGGTACAGGCCCCGGGTTCGAGTACGGCGCGCGTGGAATTCTTCGGCGCGCCGAGTATGGGGTCAGGCCGGATGGCGCTGGATGCGGGGAATGCCCCGAAAGAGCTTCGGGATCATCCCGACTGGAAGGACGTGGTTCCTTCCGTCACGGATGCGCCGACTCTCGGCGACGGCCTGCGCCTCGCCCGCACCCAGTCCGGCCGCTCGCTGGCCGAGCTTTCCAGCATCACCCGGGTGCCGGCGCGCTATCTGACCGCGCTGGAGCAGAACGACTTCTCGGTGCTGCCCAACCGCGTCTTCTCGATCGGCTATGTGCGCGCCTACGCCGCCGCCCTGGGGCTGGACGAACAGCTGGCGGTCGAGCGGTTCAAGCGCGAGAGCCCCGATCCCTCGGTGCCGCTGCAGCCGCCGGTCGGCGTCGCCTTCGAGGAGGTGAAACGCTATTCGCCCCGCTTCATCGCCGCCGGTCTCGCCCTGGTCCTGGCGGTGGTCGGCTGGAACGTGTTCCAGCGGGTCAGTCTGATGCGCGCGCCGCAGCCGTCCGACATCGCCGCCGTTCCGGAAAGCTGGACCCTCGGCGCCGTCCCCGGCCAGGCCCAGGTCATGCGCCTGACCGCGCCCCGCGCCGCGCCGCCGGACCAGACGGTGCCGGCGCTCTATGTCACGCCCGGGCTTGAGGCCGAGCTGACCGGCATGGATCCGGCCTCGCCCGAGGGCCTCGCCGCCGCCGCGGCCGCCGCCCCGCCGGTGCAGAAGGCCTTCAACCCTCGCGGAGCCATCTACGGCGCCGCGGCCAGCGCCTCGAACGTGGTGCTGCAGGCGCGGGAGTCCGCCTATCTGATCGTTCGCATGGCCGACGGGCGCGTGCTGTTCGCCCGGCAGCTGGCCGCGGGCGACGCGTGGCGCGCCCCGGCCGGGGTTTCCGCCACGGTCGAGGTGCAGAACGTCTCGGCCTTCGACGTGTATCTGAACGGCGAGCACGGCGGCGCGCTGGAGGCGGCCCAGACGCCGCTCGAACGGCTCAATTCGCGGGCGCAGGCGCTGGGCCGGGAGGCGGCCGCAGCCGTCACGGCGCGCACCGAGGCCGCGCGCTCCGCAGCCGTCCAGGCCCGGACCCAGGCCGCGGCCACGGTCCAGTCCGCCGTCTCCGACGCGGCCGGAGGCTGATCCGCGACTCCTGTGTCGTGGCCATGCCGCAATCGGGAGCCTATGTTGCCGACGACATGAGCCTCGATCACTCCCACATCCGCCCCTGGCGCCATATCGAGCGCCGCAAGAGCCGCCAGATCATGGTCGGCAGCGTCCCCGTGGGCGGCGGCGCGCCGATCAGCGTCCAGTCGATGACCAATACGCCGACCTCGGACGCGGCGGCGACGATCGACCAGATCCGCCAGCTGGAAGAGGCCGGGGCCGATATCGTCCGCGTCTCCTGTCCCGACGAGGAGTCCACCGCCGCCTTCCGCCAGATCGCGCGCGAGGCCCGGGTCCCGCTCGTGGCCGACATCCATTTCCACTACAGGCGCGGCATCGAGGCCGCCCAGGCCGGCGCCGCCTGCCTGCGCATCAATCCCGGCAACATCGGCTCGCCCGACCGCGTCCGCGAGGTCATCCAGGCCGCCAAGGACCATGGCTGCTCCATGCGCATCGGCGTCAACGCCGGCTCGCTGGAGCGCGAACTGCTCGAGAAATACGGCGAGCCCTGCCCCGAAGCCATGGTCGAGAGCGCCCTCAGCCACGCCCGCATCCTGCAGGACCACGACTTCCACGAGTTCAAGATCTCGGTGAAGGCGTCCGACCCCTTCCTGACCGTCGCCGCCTATCAGCAGCTGGCCG
>CAZGPS010000069.1:0-12223 GCA_964527675.1 uncultured Brevundimonas sp.
CGCCCGGGCGCACTGCATCGGCGCCCAGCCAGTCGGCCGCGCCGTCGGCACTGGCGGCTCGTCCGGCTCGAGCACGGTCGCGGCCGGCTAGAACGCCGGCGGGGCCAGCGTCTCGATCGGCGGCTTCGGCGCCGACGGCGGGGAGTCCGACCTCGTCACCGTTCTGGCCAACGGCTCGATCGGCACGCTGGGCGATGACGCGGTCGGCATCCTCGCCCAATCGATCGGCGGCGGCGGCGGCTCGGGCGGCTTCTCCGTCTCGGGCGCGGTGGCGGCGGGCAAGGACGGCGGCGCCGGCTCGCTGTCGATCGGCGGCTTCGGCGGCGGCGGCGGCGGCGGCGGCGAGGTCCGCGTCACCGCCACCGACCTGATCGAGACCGGCGGCGACCGGGCGCACGGCGTCCAGGCCCAGTCGATCGGCGGCGGCGGCGGCAATGGCGGCTGGTCGGGCTCGCTCGCCGGCGCCTTCTCGCCGGGAACCAACGCCTCGGCCTCACTGTCGCTGGGCGGCTTCGGCGGCGACGGCGGCGACGGCGAACGGGTCGAGGTCGATGTCACGACCGGGGTCCACACCACCGGCGAGACCGCCCACGGCGTCTTCGCCCAGTCGGTCGGCGGCGGCGGCGGCGCGGGCGGCTTCTCCGTTTCGGGCGCGATTTCCGGCGGCAAGAACACCGTGGCGATCAGCGCCGCCGTCGGCGGCTTCGGAGGTGTCGGCGGCGACGGCGGCGTGGTCGATGTCTTCGCCGACGGCGCGCTGCTGACCGAAGGCATCGGCTCGCACGGCCTGTACGCCCAGTCGGTCGGCGGGGGCGGCGGCGACGGCGGCTGGGCGGGCGCCTTCTCGGGCGGCCTGTCGCCGAACAAGTCGCTGAACCTCAGCTTCAGCGTCGGCGGCGCCGGCGGCGTGGGCGGGGCCGGCGGCCTGGTCACGGTCGAAAACCGCGCCGACATCGGCACGACCGGCGATGTGGCCCATGCGGTCTTCGCCCAGTCGGTCGGCGGCGGCGGCGGCAACGGCGGCTTCGTGCTCGGCGCCGATTTTGGCGGCAGCGGCTCCAAGAACATCGGCGGCCGCATCGGCGGCTTCGGCGGACCGGGCACGGAGGGCGGCGAGGTCATCGTCGACACCAGCGGCCTGATCGTCACTGAAGGCGACGGCTCGGTCGGCGTCTTCGCCCAGTCGGTGGGCGGCGGTGGCGGCACGGGCGGTTCCGCCGGCGGCATCGCGCTGTCCGGCTCCAACTCGGTGAACCTCGAACTGGCCATGGGCGGGATTGGCGGCGCGGGCGCCATCGGCGGCGACGTCACCGTGACCAACAGCGGCGTGATCGATACCGACGGCGAGGCCTCGCATGGGGTGTTCGCCCAGTCGATCGGCGGCGGCGGCGGGGCCGGCGGCCTGGCCGGTTTCGACGAGAATGGCTTCACCGAGTACACCGGCGCGGGCTCGGGAACCTACAGCTTCGGCTCCAACTCCAAGAACATCAATCTCAACGTCGGCGGGGCGGGCGGTTCCGGCAACGACGGCGGCGACGTCACCGTGACCAACTCGGGCCGGATGACGACGCGCGGCGACCAGTCGAACGTCATCTACGCCCAATCGGTCGGCGGCGGCGGCGGCGACGGCGGGGTCTCGACCTCGACCGCGGCGGCCTTCGGCGCGGGCCAGAACGGCGCCTATTCCATCTCGATGGGCGGCCAGGGCGCCGGCGGCGGCGACGGCGGCGACGTGTCGGTGGTCAACACCGGCGTTCTGGCGGCCCTGTCCAGCGGCTCCAGCGCGGTCTTCGCCCAGTCGGTGGGTGGCGGCGGCGGCAACGGCGGCGACGCGGGCGGCTACGCCCTGGTCTTCTCCAAGAAGGCCGCGGGCACCAAGAAGGCCCAGCAGGTCAGCGTCTCGATCGGCGGATCGGGCGGCGCGGCGGGCGACGGCGGCGACGTGACCGTCGATAACCGCGGCCAGATCTACACGGCCGAGGCGGACTCCAACGGGGTGTTCGCCCAGTCCATCGGCGGCGGCGGCGGCAACGGGGGCCTCGTCACCGAGACCGGCGGCGAGATTGGCTTCTTCCTCGACCAGGTCAACAAGGGCGACGCCAAGGGCGGCGCCATCGCCATCGGCGGCCAGGGTGCGGGCGGCGGCGACGGCGGCGATGTCGACGTGCTGAACGCGGGCCTGATCTACACCCGGGGCGTCCGCTCCCATGGCGTCTTCGCCCAGTCGATCGGCGGCGGCGGCGGCAACGGCGGCTCCGGCCTCGCCGGCGAGATCAGCATCGGCGGTCAGGGCGGCGTCGCCGGCGACGGCGGCGACGTGACAGTGGAGAATTCGGGCGGCATCGTCACCGAGGGCTTCCTGTCGCGCGGCGTCTTCGCCCAGTCGATCGGCGGCGGCGGCGGCAACGGCGGCGCCACCGACTATTCCGAGGGCGAGGACGACAACGGCCAGCCCTACACCTACCGCGAGGACTTTTCCGACCTGCTGGGAGTCAAGGGCGACATCGAAGCGGCGGTCGAATTCGCCCAGTCGCTGCAACAGCCCGCGTTCGGCATCGGCGTGGGCGGCATGGGCGGCTCGGCCGGCGACGGCGGCGACGTGACCGTGCTGAACACCGGCGCGATCCACACCTCCGGCGTGCTGGCGCACGGCATCTTCGCCCAGTCGGTCGGCGGCGGCGGCGGCACCGGCGGCGAGGGCGCCATCGGCCAGCTCGGCCAGGTAGTCTTCTCCGGCGTCGGCGGGTCCGGCGGCGAGGGCGGCGACGTGACCGTGACCCATACCGGCGACATCGTCACCGAGGGCTTCGGCGCCTATGGCATCTTCGCCCAGTCGGTCGGCGGCGGCGGCGGCGTGGCCGGCGACGTCTCGCTGGGCATCGGCGACTTCTCGCTGAGCCTCGGGATCAATCCCTTCGCGGGCCCGGGCGGCGACGGCGGCGACGTGGTCGTCAACTCGACCGGAAACATCGTCATCAACGCCGTCGGCGGGATGGGCATCTTCGCCCAGTCTGTCGGCGGCGGCGGCGGCCTCTACGGCTCGGGCATCGGCCTCGGTTTCATCGGCTCGTTCGGCAACGACGGCGTCGCCGGCAGCGTCACCGTGAACCACACCGGCGACGTGTTCGCGATCGGCAAGAACGGCATCGCCGCCATCTTCCAGAGCGCGGCCAAGGACGGCGTGGGCGATATCACGGCGGTCCTGAATGGCGATTTCCGCGGCGGCTCGGTCTATGGCCGGGGCATCTTCATCGACGGGGGCGCGGACAACACCATCACCATCAACGGCTCGGCCTCGGCCGTGTCGGAGCTGGCCATCGAGGGCACCACCGGCAACGACACCATCATCAACAATGGCGTGGTGATCGGCGATATCGACCTGGACGGCGGCGGCGGCATCACGCCCTTCGCCATCTCGGCGCTGGCCGCCGAGACCAACGCCTTCATCAACAACGCCGCCTCGGCCCTCGTCAGCAGAAACTACATCGACCTGGGCGGCGGTCTGCTGACCAACCACGGCCTGATCGCGCCGGGCGACGTCGGCGCGGTCCAGGTCACGGCGGTCGACGGCGACTTCCTGCAGACCGCCAACGCAGTCTTCGATCTGGACCTCGACTTCGCCCTGTCGGGCGTCACGCAGGAGACGGATCGCCTCAGCCTCAACGGGTCGGCGGTGGTGGATGGCCGGTTCGATCTACGACCGAACAATGTCGCCGAGATCAAACCGGGCGATTTCACCGCAACGGTCATCTCGGCGCCCGGCGGGCTGACTGACACCGGCGTTAGGCTGGACGCCCCGACCTCGGCGGTGGCGAAATTCGCCTTCGAAGCGACGGCGGACGCCCTGCTGCTGAACTACGCCGTCGACTTCTCGCCGACGGGCGTGAACTTCAACGAAAATCGCACCTCGGTCGGCGACTACGTCAACCGCATCCAGGCCGCGGGCGGGGCCGACCCCTTCGACGACGTGGTCGAGATGCTGTTCTGGATCCCCGACGCCGGTCTGCTGGGCGCCGTCTACGACAGCTTTATGCCCGAGGCCTACGTCGACAACGCCGTCGCCGCCACCTTCGCGGCCAACCGGTTCAGCGACGGGATGTTCGGTTGCCCGCAGGCCTCCGGCCGGTGGGCGCCGACGGGCGACCGCTGCGTCTGGGTTCGGGGGGCGGACGCCCGTCTGGACCTCGACGAGACCTTCGACACCTACGGCTTCGGCGAACGGTCTCACGGCCTGCAGGCGGGCGCCGAGCAACGGCTGGGCGACTCTCGCCTTACCGTGGGGGCGGCCCTGTCGCTGGAGGATGTCCGGGGCGAACTGGTGGAGCGGGCCGCGGTCGAGGGCGTGCGCCGCCAGCTGGGTCTGGTTGTGCGGGCCGATTTCGGCGCCGTCGACGCGGGCCTGACCCTGACCACGGGCGAGGCGAGGATGGACGTCCGGCGCGGGGTCGTCACCCCGACTGGCGCCGCCCAGGCCGAGGGCCGGCAGCGCTTCGACTTCCAGTCGGCGGCGGCCCAGCTGTCGCGCACCTTCGGCGACGCCACCCTGTACGTGCGCCCGTCGCTCGAGGTCTCGGCGACCAGCTATCAACAGTCCGGCTTCTCCGAAACCGGCGCCGGCAGCCTGAATCTGATCTTCGACCAGCACGACGAGACGGTGGTCCGCCTCCGTCCGCGGATCGAGGTGGGCGGCGAGATCGACGTGCCCAACGCCACGATGCGGCCCTACATCGCCGTCGGCGTCAATCACGTCACGACCGGCGACGGGCCGGGCCTGAAGACACGGTTCGAAGGCGCCGGAACCCTGGCCGATCCGTTCGTCACCAGCCAGCCGCTGGACGAGACGGTGTGGGAAACCGAGATCGGCGTCGAACTGTTGGGCGACCGCACCGGCGTCAGCGCCCGTCTGGGCTATGCTGGCCAGTTTGGCGACAAGCTGCAGACGCATCATTTCGGTTTGCGGGTATCGGCGGCGTTCTGACGGGTGCGCGGTGCGTCGAGGATCGGCGCCTCCGGCAGCGCCTGCCTCAATGTCGCGTTTCCGGCGGGGCCCCAACGTCTGGTCGTCGCGCTTCTCAGACGTTCCGCAGCTCTGCGATCAGCGAATGCAGCTCTTTGTTCCCCCGTCCACGCCGCCGGCTGATGGTCCGCAAGCCGTCTGCCTGAGCCAAAACAAGAACGCCCGGTGTCAAACCGGTTTGACAACTTCATGTGAAGTTATTGAACCAGTAGAAAAAAGCGATGGGGGTGGTAGGCGCGGAGGGACTCGAACCCCCAACCAGACCGTTATGAGCGGTCGGCTCTAACCATTGAGCTACGCGCCCTCCGTGGCCCGCGTGGCCTAGCAGGCGGCGCGGCGGCTTGCCAAGCGCCATGGTTCCGGCGGCGGCTGTCGTCGATTTCACGTCGATGAACGGTTTCTGCCAATGCAGCCCACTCGCCCGTTCAGGCGTTAAAGGTCAAGGTTCCGCCACGGACGCCCGACACGATCGGCGCCGGATGGATCGTCCTTCGCACCCCGGAGACTACTGACATGACACGCCCCGCCGCCATCGCCCGCGCCGCCGCCCTGCCGGCCGTGCCGAACCGCGTCCTGCTGATGGGCGGAGCGGTCATGGCCGCCGTCGCCCTGATGGCCGCCGCCCCGGCCGCCTTCGCCCAGTCCCAGCCCGGCGGCGGCGCACCGCTGACCATCCAGGCGGTGACCGAGCGTCCGTCCCTGAACCTGTCGTCCTATGGCGAGGTCAAGACCGCGCCCGACATGGCCACCATCAGCTTTGGCGTCGTCACCGAGGCCGCGACCGCCGCCGAGGCCATGAGCCAGAACGCGACGCGGATGAACCAGGTCATGGCCGCCCTGCGCCGCGCCGGCATCGAGGCGCGCGACGTCCAGACCTCGGGCCTGAACCTGTCGGCCCAGTATGACTACGTCCAGAACGAGCCGCCCCGGCTGCGCGGCTATCAGGCCAGCAACCGGGTGACGGTGATCATCAACGACCTGACGAAGGTGGGCACGACCGCTGACGCCGTGGTCGCGGCGGGCGTCAACCAGATCGACGGCATCTCGTTCGGTCTCAAGGATCCGACCTCGGCCGAGAACCAGGCCCGCCAGCTGGCGGTGCGCAATCTGCAGGCCAAGGCGGCGCTGTATTCCCAGGCCCTGGGCGTGCCGCTTGGCGGCATCCGCTCGCTGACCGAAGGCGGCGGCTATTCGCCCCAGCCGCCCCAGCCGATGTACGCCCGCTCCGAAATGGCCATGGACGGCGGCTCGACGCCGATCGCCGCCGGCCAGCTGACGGTGCGGATCGACATCACCGGGGTGTATGATCTGAACCGGTAGACGGGTCTGTCTCCTCCCCGTCGCTCCGCGACAGGGAGGAGACAGGAATCTACGCCGCGTGCTTGATCTCGTTGCCGTCGCCCAGCAGCACCACCGTCGGCGACCACTGGCGGGCTTCTTCCTGCGGCAGCTGGCCGTAGGTGACGATGATGACCTTGTCGTGCTTCTGCACCAGCCGGGCCGCGGCGCCGTTGACGCCGATGACCTTCGAGCCGCGCGGCGCCTCGATGGCGTAGGTGGTGAAGCGGGCGCCGTTGGTGATGTTCAGCACATCGACCTGCTCGTGCGGAAAGATGCCCGCAGCGTCCAGCAGGTCGGCGTCGATGGCGATCGAGCCTTCATAGTCGAGATCGGCCTGGGTCACCGTGGCGCGGTGAAGCTTGGCCTTCATCAGGGTGACCAGCATGGGGAGTGCGGTCCGATTTGACGCGGGGCGATAGGCCCCCGCTCGCAGGAGGCTCATATAGGGACAAGCGCGCCGGCCATCAATCGTCGCTGTTGCGCCGCACCATCCGCGCTGCGGCGCATTCGCCTGTTACGGGACGTTCATTTGACGGCAAACCCCGCCGCCCTATGGTCGAGGGTGGCCACGCCCGGCCCGCGCTCCGGACCCTGACCTTCTCCATGAAGCAGTTCTTTCTGACCATGCTCGGCGTGTTCGCCGGTCTGATCCTGTTCTTCGTCATTGTGCCGGTGGTGCTGCTCACCATCGCGATCAGTTCGGCCTCGTCGAAGACGCCGACACCGTCCAACACGGTGCTGGAGCTGGACCTGCGCGAGGGCGTGACCGATCAGGCCCCGACCAATCCGTTCGCCATGTTCGGCGGCGGCGGCCTGTCGACCATGAAGATCGTCGACACCCTGGCCCAGGCCGAAGGCGACGGCCGGGTGAAGGCGCTGCTGATCCGCCTGCCGGAAGCCGGCATCACCCCCGCCGCCGCCGACGAAATCCGTCAGGCCGTGCGGCGCTTCCGCCGATCGGGCAAGGTGGTCATCGCCCACGCCCAGGGCTTCCAGCCGGTCGGAACCTCGGTCTCCAGCTATATGATCGGGGCCTCGGCCTCCGAACTTTGGATGCAGAACACCTCGGCCTTCCAGCTGGCCGGCTTCTCGGCCGACTCCGTCTTCCTCGGCCGCGCCTTCGAGAAATACGGCGTCAACGCCCAGTTCGAGCAGCGCTACGAGTACAAGAACGCGGTCAACGAATACACCGAGAGCGACTACACCCCGGCCCACCGCGAGGCGATGGCGGCGTGGATGACCTCGATCTACACTTCGGCCCTCGCCAACGCCGCCCAGGACCGCAAGGTCACGCCCCAGGCGCTGCGCGCGACCATCGAGGCCGGCCCCCATTCCTCGGCCGAGGCGCTGCGGCGCCGCCTGATCGACAAGGTCGGCCAGGTCGAGGAGGCCGAGGCCGAAGCCAAACGCCGCGCCGGCAAGGGCTCCGAGATCATGGAGTTCGGCGATTACGCCTCTTCCAAGGGCGAGCGCGACGGCTCGGGCAAGAACGCCATCGCCATCGTCGGCGGCGAGGGCGCGATCCTGACCGGCCCGGGCGAGGGGGCTGATCCATTCGGGAGCGGGTCGTCCATCATGTCGGATGACGTGGCCGAGGCGATCTACGACGCCATCGAGGACAAATCGGTCAAGGCCATCGTCTTCCGCGTCTCCTCCCCCGGCGGCTCGCCCGACGCGTCGGAACAGATCCTCGCCGCAGTGCGAGCGGCCAAGACGGCCGGCAAGCCGGTGGTCGTGTCCATGGGCGACTACGCCGCCTCAGGCGGCTACTGGATAAGTTCAGAGGCAAGCTGGATCGTGGCCCAGCCCTCGACCCTGACCGGTTCGATCGGCGTCTATGGCGGCAAGCTGGTTCTGGCCGACGCCCTCGGCCGGTTCGGCGTCGACATGCGTAATCTGACCGTCGGCGGCGACTATGCTGACGCCTTCTCCCCGTCCAAGCCCTTCGAGGCGGCGGATCGTGCGGCTTTCGCCGCCCAGATCGACCGCACCTATGAAGAGTTCATCGTTCGCGTCGCGCGCGGCCGCAATCTGGCCCCCGCCCGGGTGCGGGAGATCGCCCGCGGACGGGTGTGGACCGGCGCCCAGGCCAAATCCCTGGGCCTCGTCGACCAGCTGGGCGGACTGGAGGAGGCGATCGCCAAGGCCCGCCAGCTGGCCAGCATCCCGACCGACGAGTCGGTGCGCTTCAAGCGCTATCCGGAATCGAAATCGCCATTCGCCGCCCTGTCCGAACTGTTCGGGGTTTCGGGCGAGGCGGCCCGGGTGCTGGTCGGGGTCGGGTCGATCATGAACGATCCTCAGGCCGAGGCCGCCGTGCGCCAGCTCCGGACCGAGCGGGCGCGGACCTCCGGGGCCACGGTGCTGGCCGATCAGCCCTGGTGAACAGCGACAATCGGACACTCGCCTGTGAAGCGGCCGGTCATTGACGGTTCACCCCGATGGACCGACATTCGGAGTTCGGCGTTGTTCGCAGCGTCACAGAGGTGAATTGATGACCCAGTCCGACCGCCTGCTCTTCGGCCCCGGTCCGTCCGGCCGCCGCCCCGTCAACGGGCTGCTCGCGTCGGCGGCCTGGCTGGGAGGGCTGTTCGCCACGCTCGCCGCCATGGCCGTGGGCGCCGTGCTGGCCGTATTCGCCGCCGCCGCGGTGGCCGTGATCGCGGTCTTCGCCGCCGCCCTGGTGTTCTTCGCCGGCCTCGCCGTCCGCGCCCGCCGGCGGGTGACGCCCCGGGCCCGACGGACCGATGACGTGATCGAGGCCCGCAAGGTCGACGGCGCCTGGGTCGCCTATGGCTGGGAGCGGCCGGGCCGCTAGATGCTGGTCGTCCGGGACGCGCCGTCGCCGAATTTCGACAACCGCCGGGCGCCGCCCGACATGCTGGTGCTGCACTATACCGGCATGGCCACCGCCGAGGAGGCTGTGGCCCGGCTGCGCGACGCCGCAGCGAAGGTTTCGGCCCACTATGTCGTCGGTGAGGACGGGGCCATCCTGCGGCTGGTGGCCGAGGAGCATCGGGCCTGGCATGCGGGCCGGGGCGCCTGGCAGGGCGAGACCGACTGCAACGCCGCCTCGATCGGCATAGAGATCGTCAATCCGGGCCACGAGTTCGGCTATCGTGACTTTCCCGACGCCCAGATCACCGCCCTGATCAGCCTGGTCAGCGACATCCGCACCCGCTGGACCATCCCCGACGCCCGCATCATCGCCCATTCCGATCTGGCGCCCGAGCGCAAGCAGGACCCCGGCGAACGCTTTCCGTGGAAGCGGCTGGCCTCGGTCGGCCACGGCCTGTGGTTCGAGCCCGCCCCGGAGCGGATCGACGCACTCGGCGCGCCGTTGGCGACCGGCGACGAGGGGCTGGGCGTGATCGTTCTGCGCGCCGGCCTGCACCGGCTCGGTTACGCCCTGACGCCGGGGGGCGACTATGATGAGGCGACCCGGCTGACCGTCGAGGCTTTCCAGCGCCACTGGCGGCCGGCGCGGGTCGACGGGATCGCCGACGGAGAGACGCGGGCGACCCTGATGGGAGTGCTGCAGCTGGCGACGGCGGAGAGCGCGACGGGCGTGCTGAACTAGCGGGGAGGGAGAACGTTGACCTCCACCCCCATCCGGCCCATCTGTCCCCCGTCAGACGGCCGGGCGGTCGCGGCGGGGCCAGAGTTCGCTTTGACCCGTCGAGGAAAGTCCGGGCTCCACGGTGAAAAGGCGGCGGGTAACTCCCGCCCGGGGCGACCCGAGGGATAGCGCCACAGAAAGCAAACCTCCGGCCTTGCGAGGCCGGTAAGGGTGAAAGGGTGGGGTAAGAGCCCACCGCGTGCCTGGCAACAGGGACGGCATGGCAAGCCCCGCCTGGAGCAAGACCGAATAGGGATGTCGCGCGAGCCTGCTCGCAGGGTTCATCGCCCGAGGCGTCCGGGTAGGTCGCGAGAACCGGTCAGCAATGGCCGGTCCAGAGGAATGATCGTCGCCGTCTTCGGACGGAACAGAACCCGGCTTACAGGCCGTCTGACCCTTTCTCTTCCTGGAAGCCTGTCGATCGCCGCGCGACGGATCGCTGCTTGAGCCGGCCTGCGGTCGGCGCCGAGAGGCGAGCTGGCCGCTGGCCGCAACATTCATCCACAGCCTGTTTATACTATGGTTGTTCTGTGTATGTTCTCATTTCAACAGCGTTGAAGCCTTCGGGCGAGGTTAACATCCGTCAACTAATCCCATTGAGACCCATTTCATCCCATGCTATCCCATACGTCTGAGTGGGGATCAGCGAGCGCGGGAATGCGCTCCAGACGCAGAGGGGCGGATCGAAGGGTCCGAGTTGGGGCAGGGCGTGTTTCTCTCGACCTACGAGAAACAACTGGACGGCAAGCGCCGCCTGCTGATTCCGCAGGAGTTCCGCACGGCCGACAACGGCGCCGAGCACGGCGTCTTCTGCTTCTTCTCGATCGAGTCCGATTGCCTCGAGGCCGGCGGCGACACGCTGATGGCCGAATATGTCTCGATGATCGAGGAGTTGCCGTTCGGCGACGACGTGCGCACGGCGCTGGAAGAGACCTTCTACGCCGGACAGCGGCCGCTCGGTTATGACGGCGGCGGACGCATCACCCTGCCCGAACACCTGTGTCAGGACGCCGGCCTGGGCGAGGACGTGGTCATCGTCGGCCTCGGTTCGCGCTTCCAGATCTGGGATCGCGCCCGCTGGAACGCTCGCCGGGACGAGCGTCGGGCGCTGGCGCGGCAGGCGGTGCGCGAGCGCGGCGAGGCCGGACGCAAGGCGCTGCTGGCCGGCCGTCGTCCGGGCGGGGAGGGCGGATGAGCCCGCACGCGCCCAATCCTCACGCCCCCGTCCTGCTGGCGGAAGTGCTCGAGGCGCTGGCGCCCCGCCCCGGCGACGCCATCATCGACGCCACCTTCGGCGCCGGCGGCTACACCCGCGCCATTCTCGCCACCGGGGCGACGGTCATCGCCCTCGACCGCGATCCCACGGTCCAGCCGCACGCTGACGCCGTGGCCAACGACTTCCCCGGCAAATTCCAGCTTATCCGCACGCCCTTCTCGGGCCTGGCCGGGGCCTTCGCCGACAGCGGCGCGGCGAAGCTGGACGGGGTGGTGTTCGACATCGGCGTGTCGTCAATGCAGCTGGACCAGGCCGAGCGCGGCTTCTCCTTCATGCGCGACGGGCCGCTGGATATGCGGATGTCGGATGAGGGCGAGACCGCCGCCGACATCGTCAACACCTGGGACCACGGGCCGCTGGCCCACATCTTCAAACTGTACGGCGACGAGCGGCAGTCGGGCCGGGTCGCCACCGCCATCCTGCGCCGCCGGGTGGAGCAGCCGTTCGAGCGGACGCTGGATCTCGCCGCCGTGGTCGAGAAGGCGCTGGGCGGACGCCGCGGCGCGCCGATCCATCCGGCCACCCGCGTGTTCCAGGCCCTGCGCATCGCCGTGAACGACGAGCTGGGCGAACTGCGCGCCGGGCTGGAGGCGGCCGAGGCGACGCTGTCGCCGGGTGGCCGGCTGGCGGTGGTCACCTTCCATTCGCTGGAGGACCGGATCGTCAAGGCCTTCCTGACCGAGCGCACCGGCAACGCCCCCGGCGGCTCGCGCCATGCGCCGGTGACGATCGAGACCCGCAAGCCCAGCTTCACCCTGTCGTTCAAGGGTGCGCGCGAGGCCGGCGAGGTGGAGCGCGCCGACAATCCCCGCGCCCGCTCGGCCAAGCTGCGCGCCGCCGTCCGCACCGACGCCCCGGCCTGGGGGAGGATCGCGGCATGAGCGCCGTCGGAACCCTCAAACGCGTGTTCGACTGGAAGGTCCGCGGCATTCGCTGGGTCGAGATCATCGGCCTGATGCTGGTCGCGGCC